>JAOZTW010000034.1 GCA_029938985.1 Bacteroidales bacterium
ATGAGCATTTTAATATTTCAAAAGTAACGAAGAAATTGATACTCGTGAAAAACTCAAAATCTTTTTATTAGCAAAATTTCTTAAAAATATATAATGGAAACACAAAGCATGTCTGTTCTTAAAACACGTAATAAAGACAATAATAGTTCACTTAATACATTTTCTACATATAAAAGACTGTATAATTGGCAATCTCGTATTATTAGATACATAGCAATAAGTGTGTTTGGTAATATGCCAAGTCCTATACAAAAAAATATATCATATATTTATGGTCGTATGTTTGAAACACATTTGTCCCGATTTATTATTAAACCATATTGTGCTATTCAATTTAAAAATTCAAAAAATTATCTTTCTTTTTTTAAACCACCTAATAATAAAACCTCATACAAAACTTTTCAAGATTTTTTTACTCGTGAGTTTAAAAATAAACCCAAGTCTTCTAAAGTACCCGTTTGGGCATGTGAAGGTCTTTTATGCGAGGCTGATAAAATAAGAAATATAGCCAGCGTAAATGTGAAAGGAGATATTCGTAATGTAGAGACAGTTTTTGGAGTAAATAGTATTCCAGATAATTATTATTTTACTAATGTTTTTTTACATAATAATAATTACCATCGTATTCATTCCCCTGTAAATGGTACTATTACTCGAATTCAAAGAATATCTGGCGACTTAGTTTTGCTGCGTCCTTGGATTTATATAAATGAACCATCACTACCAGCTTTTCGTAATGAAAGGGTTAATATTGATGTGGTTGATGAAAACAATAAAATATGGTATCTTTCTATTGTTGGAGGACCAGGCGTAGCTACTATCTTGATGTCCAATAATATTACAAAAGGTTCGTTGGTTAAAGCAGGTCAACAGATAGCAATGTTTAGACTCGGTTCAACCTTTTGTATGGCGGCACCAAAGGCTTCTTCAAAAAAAATTAATGAGCCAATTGATGTTTGTGCTAAGTATTAGCAACATTAAAATATGGGTGTTTTTCAAGAGTATCAATTTCTTCGTTACTTTTGAAATATTAAAATGCTCATTTACAAAGGTAAACTTTAATTCTAATATTTCAAAAAAGCCTTGAGCTTGACACTCGTTAAAAACGCCAAAATATTTTACCATGATAACTATTTCTTACCGTTACAATTATGTAATAGAATATTTTAGCAAGGAGCGACCAATAGCAAAAAGTGAATTGAACTACAAAAATCCTTACCAGTTATTAGTAGCTGTAATTTTATCTGCTCAATGTACTGATTTGAGAGTAAATAAATTAACGCCCGACTTTTTTTTACGATTTCCCTCGGCAGAGAAATTAAAAAAAGCAGAAATATCAGAAATATACGAATTTATAAAATCGTGTTCATATCCAAATAATAAAGCAAAATACCTTTCAAAAATGTCAAAAATGCTTGTAGAAGATTTTGATGGAAAAATTCCTGAGGAGGTAAGTAGTTTAATAAAATTACCAGGTGTGGGACGAAAAACAGCTAATGTAATTGCATCTGTTATCTTCAACAAACCAACAATGGCTGTTGATACTCATGTGTTTAGAGTGGCAAATAGAATAGGACTTACTGTTAATGCCAAAAATCCATTACAGTCAGAAAAACAACTTGTTAAGCATTTAGCTGAAAGTATAATTCCAATTGCTCATCATTGGCTTATATTGCATGGTCGTTATATTTGCAAAGCACGAAAACCAGAGTGCAATAAATGTGGATTAACAAAAGTTTGTGATTATTATACTAACAAAGATAAAAATTAGCTTTTGAGTGGAAATTAATACAAACTAACAATCCAGCTAAAGTCTTAAAAAATAGTATTTTAAGACTTTAAATGGATTATTGGTTTGTATGATAAAAATTTCAGATTATTTAAAATCAAACTTTGAGTATCATATCATATTTCTAATTTGTGAAAACAAAATAATAAGTAGTTCTAAGATACACCGTTTTTTTGTTTTTTTTAATAATTTAATAATCTACAAATAGCAATCTATTTAATGATTTTTAAAAGGAAAAATTGACAAATAGGTTTTGTGTTAATTATATTTTTTCAATATATTATCTACACTATTTTTATATTCCAATGATTTACTTGTTGATATATCATCTCCATACTCATGAGTCAATTGTTCAAGTTGATTAATATATTCTTCTTTTAGTGCTACTTCTTTTGTCAGGTCTTCTAATTTATAAGTTTGTTCAAAAGCTTCTGTGTCAGCGGTAATATCATCTTGTGCATTTTTTAATCTATGAGAATGTTTGTCAAGCTTGTTTTGTTTACGTTCTTTGTTTCGTGAAATTCTTACTTTTTCCTTAAGGTCTTCGTATTCTTTTTGGATTTTATCAAATGTAACAATTTTTGCTTTCTCAGCTTCAATTTGATTTTGATAACCTATTACAATATTATCACATTTATCCATTTGTTCATAACTGAGTCTTTCGCCATGTTTTGATTTTAATTCATCATAATTTATTAGTAATTCAGTTTTAGAATATGGAATTCCTTCAGGAAATAAATCACTATAGGTTGTAACTATTGCATCGTTTGCCCATTCTGATAGTCTTCTTAATTTGGAATCTGCCTTAAATCTTTGTTGTCTTGCTTTTGATAGTGAGTTTCTTATCTGGCTCTCTAATGCAAGAGTTCCTCCTTCTTCATTTTGTGTCTCTTTTTTTGAAGCACCAATTAATTTTTTAGCAACAAAAACAGTTAATGCAATTGCTACTACAAATACAACTAAGGATACTGCAATTACGAACAATGATAATTTCATAATATTTTTTTTTAGATTTATATTTAAAATTTATATTTAATTGTGTTTTATTTATAGTTGTGAAAAAATATAGCGTTTTTCATAAGTGTAAAGTACAAGGCATTTTTATTTTTTAAATACCGCAGTTATTTGCATTTATGAAAAATGCCAAAAATATACTATTACAAGTTTTAATATCTAAATATTTTAACAAATTAAATTTTCTATTGTTTTCAATAGTTCAGACATTTTAAATGGTTTTGCAATATATTCGTTCATTCCTGCTTCAACACAGGTAGTTTTGTTATAATTTACGGTGTTTGCTGTAAGGGCAATAATGGGGGTGTAAGAAGATGTAGTAATTTCTACCTCTCTGATTTTTTTTGTAGTTTTAAATCCATCCATTATAGGCATTTGTAAATCCATAATTATTAAATGGTATTTTGTATTCTCATACAAATATAAAGCCTCTTTTCCATTGTCTGCCACATCAATAGTTTTTACATGTTTTTTTAATCCAATAGTAATAATTTGTTGATTTATTTCATCGTCTTCTATTAGTAAAATTTTCGCATCTTGTAATGGTATCTTCTCTGTATTCAAAGTGTTTTTTTCTGTGTTTTCTGTGTTTTTTGTTATTTTTAATTGTTCATTTATTTCATTTTCAAAAGGAATACTAATCCTAATTTTCGTATAATTGTCATTACTAATTATACTAAAAACTCCATTACATTGTTTAATTAACGATTTGGTTAATAATAATTCAATTTGATTTACATCATCAATGTCAATAAAACAATCAGATGTAATATCAAATTCAATATTTGTAATTTGATTTAATTTTGATGTTTTATCAATATTTATATTTATTTGAATTTGTTTAGATTTATTTTGAGTTAAAACATCAAAAATATTTAGAAAAATTTGTTTAAATTTAATTGGATTACCCGATAATTTGTAGTGTACACTGCTATTTTGATAAACTGTAATTTTAATATTATAAAAATCAATAATTTTATATAAACTTTCAATTATGTTAAATTTAAACTTTCGGTTTTCTTCTTTATTATTTTGTCTTGAAATAGAATCAGCATAATCAATTGTAGCAGAAATATTATATACCGAGGCTTTAATTATTTCTACATAATCTAATTGTCGTTCATTTAATTCTGTATTTTCCAAAAAATCAGTATATCCAAGCAAACTGTTTAGTTTACTGCGTGTTTGAAATGACATACTTGAAATTAGTTCAGTTTTTTTATCACAAGATTGTTGCAACGTTAAAAGTTCGTGTTCAATTTCTTTTCGTGTTTTTTCATTAATAAGTTCTATCATAAAAATTATTAATATAATTATTGAATATGAACTTAAAAATCTTAATTTTAAATTCATATCATAATTTATAATAAAATCAAGTGGTAAATAAAACACCAAAATTATAATTATTACACTTATTAAAGAAAAAATCGTACCTTTTTTAAAGTTAAAAATTTGAGAAATAAAAATAGGAAAAGGATAAAACCACAATATACCTGCAGATTTAAAATTACCATTTAATAATATCATTAACAAAAAAATAGAGTATGAAATTGTAGCAATAACTATTGAATGTTTGTAATTTTTAGACTTAGCTAAATAAATGAAGTTTCCAAGCATAACGAAAATCATCGGAACTGTAATAATAATAGTATTATTTACAGATGTTATTATTTCTATTATTAAATAAATTATAAGAAAAGGAATACCAATAAGAGAAAATATATTCAAAAATTGAATTTTTTTTATAATATTTGCATCATATTCTTTATCTAAATTAAAATTAAGAATTTTTATTATTGTACCTAATATATTCATTGTTAGAGTTGTATGCTATAGTAATAAATATGAAATTATTGTTTTATTTAAAATATATCTAATAATAAACAGTAAAATTAAAAAAAAAATTAACTTTACGCTATAAAAAAAAAATTATTTTGCTTTTTATTAATAAATAAATTAGAAAAATGAAAATATTTAATTTTTTTGTACTATTTTTGCTTACAAATATTACAATTGCTCAATCGGACTCCACGAAAGCAAATTCTGTGGAATATAATAAAGATTATCAATTTAATGATGGTGTTTTTTTGAATTTTGCACAAGTTAAAAAAAATGAAGCAATACCTACAAATAGAATTGTGAGTTTGCAAGATATTAATGATTTTGAATACTTTGAACTTACTTTGGAAAACGAAGAATTTATATATTTTGATACGTTTGGAGTAAAACAAGAAGCGGAAACAAGCAATGTTTGGGGGTATTCGCAAGGAGGTACTTTAAATATTAATTATAACAACGATTTTTATCGTGTAGGAGTTGTTGGTAGTATTTGTCATTTTGTTGCAAATAAGACTGTTGATGATTTTACTTATTCTCCCTATAATTCATATTATATTCCAAATTCATCTCAAACTTCGTCGGTTACAGAGTTGAGACAATATTTGTTGGATTTTAAAACAGGTATAGTTTATGATTATACATATAAGAATTTGGAAATTATATTAATGAACGACCCAGAACTATATGATGAATACAATAGTTTGAAAAAAAGAAAACGAAAAAAATTAAAATTTGTTTATATAAGAAAATATAATAGTAGAAATAAAATTTATTTACCCAAGTAAAGAGAGAAATTTTATGAATATAGTAACAATATTTACACCAATTGAAAAGCATATTTCTGAAATTGAAAAATGGTTAATAGAAGAAAAAAATAAAACAGGACGTGGATTTTATTGGGATTTGAAATCTATTAAAAAGGCGGTTGAAGATAATAAAATTGCTGTGTTAACCAAAGATAATTATGCAATAGGATTTATTACATACTCAATTAATGAATTAGTAGCTACGATTGAAATTGCAGAAATTAAACCTTGTTGTAGAAAAAAAGGGTTTGCACGAAAATTAGTTAATGATTGTTTAGATTATTTTAGAAACAATGGAGCGATAGTAACAGAATTATATTGTGCTCCGAAATCTTCTGAGTTAATTTGGAAAAAATTAGATTTTTTAAATTATCCACCTTTGGAACATAATAATGATAAAATCTGTATGTATAAGCCACTTGTAGATATATTAGAAACAAGAAACAATAATTTATCAGATGAATTGATAGAGTTATGGGATTATGGTACACATGTAAACGAACTAAATAGACCACCTAAATGGACTTGGCATATTAATGATTCGAAACTTGAAAAACCTATAATTCAACCCTCCGACAAAGATTGGCAAATACGTTGGCAAAAAGGAGGTAAAACCATAGAATGTTGTAAAGTGAAGAATTTTAACTCATTGGTAAACAGATATAGAGCAGATTTTTTAATTATTAAACAACTTAAACAACAAATATAATATTAAAACTTATTAATTTAAAACTTATTAATTTAAAACTTATGAAAAATTATTTAATTATAGTAGTAGTGTTATTTTGTGCAAACAATATTTTTGCACAACAAGCAGTGGGAACACCAGACCAAATTGCACAATTTTACAAAACAAAAACTTGTATTGTGCTTTCCGATGATATGTTTAGTTCGTACAACACAATAATAAAACCAGCAGTAGAACAAAATTGGACGGTTACAGATTATGAATTTATTAGCATGAAAGAATTTAATAAAAGAAAAAAAAATAAAGAATATTCTTTTTTGATTCAAGTAAAAATTTACTCAGAAAAAAAACCAAATCTTATTTCGTATCAATTTTTAAGCCTGTTATTAGGAGGTAGTTATTCTTCCATAAATGATATGCCAGAACTTTGTTCTTTTCCTTTGTCGTATTATGGTGCCGAAGAAGATAGACATGCCTATAAGTTTGGTGCGTTTGTGTTGTTTATTCAAAATCATTTGGAAACTACAAAAAACAATAAAAAATTAACATCAAAAAATATTATAAAATATTATAATAAAAATACTGAAAAAATTTCAGGTAAAACATTATATGTTATCAAAGACGAATTAACAAGCGATGCTAATAGTTTGAGTAAAATAAAAAGTGTTTATAAGGGAAAAGTAGAGATTGTAGAAGCAGAAAAAATAGCGGAAGCAATTTCAAATAAGGACAAAAATATAATATTTCTTCACAAAGTAGGACCACCAGAAGATGCAGATGAAAAAGCAAAAGAAAGATGTTACAAAATGTTGATGGGAGCAGGAGATGGAAAATTGTATTATACGGATAGACACAAAATTTCACCAAACAATCCAGATGGTTTTTTGTTAAAAGATTTTAAAAAACTAAAATAAATTACAAATTAGGAATTGGTTTACACCTTAAAATTTTACAATATAATAGTATAGTTTATGCTTTTAAAAAATAGGATATTATTCTACGCAAGTGCATTTTTTTTAATTACAATTTTTATAATAAGTGTGATTATTGGATTGTATTTGCGTAATCAAAATATTATTAACACCGAGAAAACATATTTTTCAACTATAAATAATACTTCTGAAATTATTAGTTCTGGAATATCCAAAAATATTACTCTTGTAAATGCTTTGTCTCAAAATTTATCATCGTTAAGTGTTCCAAACAATAAAATAACTTACGATAGCGAGATATTGACACAATATTTAGTTGAAACGATAGAACAAAATAAACAAATTAGAGATTTTTTTATTATTATTGAACCTGATATAATAATTCAAAAAGATTCGTTGGATAAATATTTGTTTGACCAAAAGGGACGATTTATGCCTCATTGGAAAAAAAATAGTAAAGACCAAGTTTCTCTTCATACTTTTGATATTGAAAAAAACAGTGTTTTTTATAAAACAACCAAAACTAATTTAAAGACCACCGTTCTTGAGCCGTATATACAGCGTAATGCAGGAAAAAGTATTTTGAAATTACCAATTATAACTCCAATTACTTATGGGAACAAATTTATTGGAGTTGTTGGTATCGAAATTTCTTTGAACTGGATTTACGACGAAATTACAACTACCGATTTTAGTGAGGGTGATTTGCTTGTGCTAACAAATTCGGGAAATATTGTAGCTGTGTCAAATAAACAACATTTTGTAGGTAAATTTATAACAGATTATTTTTCAACAGATGTTAATACAATTTTTTTTGATTTAAAGCACGATAAACCAATACAAAAAACTTTTTCTAATAATAAATTCTTTACAAATCTTTTTTATATTGATCAAACAAATGTTAGCTGGCAACTTGGAGCTTATATTTCAAAAAGGGAGTTGAAGCAAAAGGCTAATGTGATTTTTTTTATTTCAATATTAGTGGGTTTTTTGGTTTCGTTTTTAATATTGCTTGTTCTTTGGTTTTTATTATCTGCAATAACAAAACCTCTTAAAAAGATTGAATTGCTGACCGAAAAACTTTTTAGAGGCGAGTTGGAATCTAAAGAAGATGTAAAAATAAAATCAAAGGAAGTAAAAAATATAAATCAAAATCTCTTTAATCTTCAAAGAAGATTAAATGAGCTTGTTAATATAAATTATAAAATAGCACATAGAGATTATACGAAATTTTTAGACGATAATGGAAATGAGAACGATATGCTTGCAAAATCAATAAATTATTCGATAAACGAAATAGTTAAAAGATGGAAAACAAGAGAGATTGTTGAAGAAAATAAAGAAAAAACGAAATGGATAAGTGATGGAATAACTCAAATACAGGTAGCCGTTAGAATTGGTGATAGGTCGATTGAAGAAATATCTGATAATATCATAAAAACGTTAGCTAAATATTTAGATGCCTATCTTGCAGGTTTCTTTTTATATAATGATAATAATAAAGATGATATTTTCCTAACTGCTCTTTCTACTTATGCTTACGAAAATAAAAAATCTTATAATAAGATAATTCGTCTGCGTGAAGGTTTAATTGGAACAGTTGCAGTTGAAAAAAAACAAATTTACCTTGAGAAAATACCTTCAGATTATAAACATATTCTTTCTGGATTGGGAGAATCTAAACCCAAAAGTATTCTTTTGCTCCCTTTGATTTATGAAGATGAATTTCTTGGAGTGATAGAACTTGCTTTTTTGAAAAAGTTTACTCCAATAAAAAAAGAATTTATTGATAAAGCAATCGAACATATTACATTGTCAATTAAAACAATAAATACAAATATTTCAACAACTAAACTTTTACAAAAATCACAAAAGCAAACCCAAGAATTAGAAAAAACACATAAATTATTAGAATCTAACCTTGAGGAAGTGAAAAAATCCCAGAAAAAAGCTCAAGTGCGTGAGGCAGAGATGAATGGGATTTTAAATGCAGTAAATAATACGATTTTAACGGTAGAATATACCACAGAAGGAATTTTGTTAGATGCTAATAAAAAGTTTTTAGAAACAATGTATTTTGAATTAAAAGATCTTAAGGGGCTTAATGTTTTGGATCTTGTAAAAACTGAAAGAGAAGAATTAGAAGAGGTTATTAGAAGAGTTTCAAACGGTGAGTTTGTTGAAAAGTTAATGAAACGATTTACAAAATATGGAGAAGAAAGATGGTTGTTTTCAACTTATACTCCATTTTATAATGTAGATAATGAAATTACAAAAATATTATATTTTGCTGTAGATATTACAGAAAATAAGCTTCATTCCGAAAGTTTAGAAGCACAAATAGAACAACTAAAAAACTATAAATTATAAAATAAAAAACTATGTATTGTAGAAATTGTGGGTTAGAAATAGACGAAAAAGCGTCGGTATGTATTCATTGTGGAGTTAGTGCGGGTAAAGGAGATAAGTATTGTCAAAATTGTGGAACAACCTCAAACCCAAATGAACAAGCATGTCTTTCATGTGGCGTTCAGTTAGCAGGAACTGGTAAAGATTGGTTAACAACACTTTTATTATCGGCCTTTCTTGGCTATCTTGGTATTCATCGATTTTATACTGGGCATACAGCAATAGGAGTAATTCAACTTTTAACTGGAGGTGGATGCGGTATTTGGGCACTGGTTGACTTGATAATGATTGTTACTAAAAACTATACCGATGCAGAAGGTAATCCGTTAAGCGATGTGAAAATATAAGATTGCATTTTTTGTAGTTGTAGATAAATTTGCAACTATAAAAAATACTGTCTTTTGAATCAATTTATTGAAGTAAATACTTGATAAGTAGATAACTGACACTTATATTCAGTTATCTACTTATTTGTAATATCGGCGTTTTTCACGAGTGTCAAGTTCAATGTTTTTTTGAAATATTAGAATTGAAGTTTCATTTTGTAAATGAGCATTTCAATATTTCAAAAGTAACGAAGAAATTGTTACTCGTGAAAAATTGAAGTTTCATTTTGTAAATGAGCATTTCAATATTTCAAAAGTAACGAAGAAATTGTTACTCGTGAAAAATGCTGTAATATTTTATTTTTCAACATCTATAATTCCATTAATTTGCTCTAATTTTCTAACCAATTCGTCAAGGTGTTTTTTATCAAAAACAAATAAATTTATTTTTCCACTAAAAATACCATCATTGGCTTTTATACAAAATTCTTGCATATTTGTATTTAATTCTTCTGATATTATTTCAACTACTCTTTTTATAATTCCAATTCTATCGTAACCAACCAGAGAAATAGAAGTGAGATGTACATTTTGATGTTGCAATGGTTTCCATATTACACTCGTGGTTTTTTTTCCTTTAGTAGAGCGTAGCAAAGTTGTTTCCTTGCATTTGTTTTTATGAATATAAATTTGGTTTTTTTCATTTTGATATGCCATACATTCTTCACCAGGAATAGGATTACAGCAGTTTGATGCAATATATTTAAAAGTACCGTCAATTACTAAAGATTTTTTCTTACTAATTAATAAGGAGTCTTTATTGCTACTCTTTTCTTTAGATGTCTTTTTTGTTTTTTTATTAAAAAAATTCTTTAAACATCTTTTAGCTAAATTCGTTGCAACATTATCATACCATTGTTCTTGTAACACTCCTTCGTTTGCTGTAAGAATTTTAATTGTGTCGGTAGGATTAATTTTTTCAATAGGTGAATAAAGTATAGCTTTATTATTAATTTTTGCACCTATACAGTTAAGACCTAACTCTGTATGCACTTTAAATGCAAAGTCCAAAACAGTTGCATTTTTAGGAAGTTCAATTTTATCTCCGTTTGGTGTGTAAACAATAATGTTTGTAGGCGAAATAGTTTCCATTAAATAGTCAATTATTTCACTTGTTGGTTTTGAGTTATCTTGTTCAACAGTAATACTTGCATTCATTATTTTAAACCCTATTGGTAAGTCTTTACATAACGGGAGAAATCCTTTGTCGGCAATTTCCTCGGCTTGAGACGACAATATTTGAATTTCATACATTTTACCTTTATCATTTAAAATGCTAAATATTAATGCCGAAAATCCATTTTTTTTTGTTTCTTTAATAAAATCTTGTAAGCTGTTTCTTTTTAAAGTATAGTGTTCTGTTATTTCTTGAAATAAGGTATAGGCTATTTGACGAATATTACGTTTGTCATTGTTTTTTATTCCAATTGAAATCCTTATCGAATAAAAATTATGAATATCAGAAAAAGAAGAATTGTTTTTTTGGGTTTTTATCCAAGTTGAATATAACGATTTCCTAACTTTTTTGAATTTTAAATTTAGATAATTCGGAGTAAAAATACTCCTAAGTTCGGTAATTAAATCTTGAAATACTAAATTACTTTCCTTAGAGTATGAAATAGTATGTTCATTAAATTTTTCGTATTCATCATTAAAAAGGTATTTAAAACTAAGGTCTTCAATTTCTTTTTTAATTATTCGCATTCCAACAATGTTTGCAATTGGAGCATATATAAACAAATTTTCAGACGATTTTATTCGTCTGCTGTTATCTGGCATATCGTCCATTGTTCGCATATTGTGAAGTCGGTCTGCTATTTTTATTAGCACAACTCTATGATCTTTTGGAGTTGAAAGAATCATTTTGTTAAAAGTTTCAATTTGATAGCTTTCTTCTTTTCCACTCACCTGAGTAATTTTTGTAACTCCATCTACAATAATTGAAACTTTTTCTCCAAAAAGCTCCTTAATTTCTTCAACATTATAGTTAGTATCCTCAACAACATCATGCAACAGTGCCGCTACAACAGAGGTTGTTCCTAAGCCCATTTCTTTTGCAATAATTATTGCAACAGCAACTGGATGACTAATATATGGTTCTTTATCGCCACCTTTGCGACGTTGTTTTATATGAGCCGCATAGGCAAAATTATAAGCCTTTTCTATTTCTAACAACCTATATTCGTAGTTGTTATCTATTTTGGGAAAAGAGTTTATTAATTGATTATACAACCTTTTTTTATAAAGTCCATTTGTTTTAATTGTAAATTTATTGTCCATACATTTTATTGTTATAAGTTACAAAATTACTCAAAGGTAAAAACAATTTTATTAAATATAAAACAAAAAAAGTTTTTTTTTGTAAAAAAAATAATAATTTATATTCATTATAAACAAAATTATGTAAATTTTTATTATATTTGCAGTTTACAATGCAACTATTTTAAACAAGTTTTTGTCTTAAAAAAGAGGGAGAGGTATCTTTAATTTGGAAAAATTTTGAGAAAATGAGGCATGTTTCAAATAAATGAAAAATAGTTGACACTTTTTTAATCAGCTACCACGTCCTTTAGGGCGGATAAAATTGAAAAATAGAACAGATAGGGCATTAGCCCTTTATTATCTGAGTATTAAAAGGGATAGAGTCTCGTGCTTAATGAGGTATTAATCAATCTACGAACTAAAGGACGTGGCAACTGATAGAAAATGTAAACCATAAATGAAACATGCCGAAAATGAAATAATAAGTAGCTACAAGATACACCATTTTTTGTTTTTTTAATAATTTAACAATCTGCAAATAGCGAGCTATTTAATGATTTTTTTATATAAAAAAAAACAAAATTAAAAAAGTGGATTGTTGTTAGTTCTTTTATCTTTTTCACTTAGCAAATTCTGACAACAAAAATTAATAAGTTATTTTTTATCTTTGCAAAATTATTTAATCAAACAAAATGATAATTAAATTAGAATACTTATTTTTACCTTTGTTTGTTTTGTCCATAGTCTTTTTATTTTCAGGTAACATACAATTTGCTACAATATCTTTTGGAGTAGCCGTATTGTTATTTGCAAAAAGAAGACACAGACAAAAACGTAAATCTACGCACAATAAACATACAGCAACAAGGTCGAGAGAAGATTACGATATTGTACAAAACAATAAAAAATGAGATAAAAAAAAATCCTAATAAAAAAGGAAATTCGAAAAATAATGATAACAAATAACTTAGATAATCAACAGGCGATAAGCCTACAACTTAATAAATATTTTGATGCCGACGACAACGAATCTGCACATAAGCTTTTATTATCATCTATAAAAAGATTTCCGAATGAGCATTTGTTTTACGCTCAATTGTCGGTTATTAATTATGAATTAGGCAATGATAAAAACGCTATTGAATATGCAGAACAAGCATTACAGATAACACCAACTTGTCAGTTGGCACAAAATTATTATGCTGTTGCTTTACAGTCAACCGATAACGAAACTAAAGCTATTGAAATATGGTTATCTTTATTAAGCAGAATTATAAATGATTTAGCTTTCAACGATTGTGGCGAAGGAATTCGTAATGCAAAATCTTTACAAAATGATATTCGTTTTAATCTTGGAGTAAGTTATTTTGCAATTAATAATAAAGAAAAATCAAAATTTTATTTTAACGAACATCTAAAAAATAGAGAACAAGGACAATACAGTAGTTTTACTCAAAAAAATGTAAATGAATATTTGAATGATTTAAAATGAAAACTAATTTAGGTATATTAAAATAAATAGTTAATTATTTGTTTTAATATGTATAAACGACAAAGAATATATAAAAAACACATTTGCACTAATTTTTTACACTTAAAGTAAAATTATTTATACCTCTATTTCGTTTTATAAAAAATAAAGAATAAACAAATATATTTAAAAACACAATAAACACAAATTATTATGAAAAATATTATTATTATCGTAGCAATTGCAGTATTAATGCCTATAACTGCATTTTCACAGGTATATGTAAAAGTAGGAGCAAGTGGGGCAGATGATGGAACATCGTGGAATAATGCTTTTACAGATATTCAATCTGGAATTAATGCAGCAAGTTCAGGAGAACAGGTTTGGGTGTCAGAAGGAACCTACATGCAGTTTACACCAATAAATCTTAAAGTAGGAGTTGAAGTTTATGGTGGTTTTCCAAATACAGGAAATCCAAATTTTGGAGATAGAGATTATATTTTAAATCTTACAACCATAAATTGCAGTTTACTACACAGAGGTATATATAACAATGGTGGAGGTGTCACAAACACATCAGTGCTTGATGGGTTTACTATTAGAGATGGTAACGCAAATCAAGGTGCTGGTTTGTATTTGCGAAGTTGTAGTCCAATTATAAGAAACTGTACAATAACAGCAAATAGTGCATCGGATGATGGAGGAGGAGTTTACTTAAGAGATGCAGACGCAGAATTTACTAATTGTAAATTTATAAGTAATCAAGGAACTGACGATGGAGGAGGTGCATATATGCGAACTTCAGATGCTACTTTCTCAAACTGTTTTTTTGAAAGCAATTTAACAAATAATCAAGGTGGAGGAATTTATGTACTTAGTGGTTCTCCTATTTTTAATAATGTAACAATAAATTCAAATAATCAAGCCAACGATGGAGCAGGTGTTTATTGTAATAATGGTAGTTCTGTTTTTACAAATTGCAATATCAGTAGTAATACGGCAACCGATGAAGCAGGTGGAGTTTATATAGGGTATGGTGATGCAACTTTTACTAATTGTACTATAGATGCAAATACAGGAACAGACCACGGTGGCGGAGTAAATATTAGAAACACTTCAACACCAACATTTAATAATTGTATTATTTCTAATAATTCTGCTACCAATGCTAATAAGCATGGAGGAGGTTTTTATATTGCTCAATCATCAAATCCAACAATAACAGGTTGTACTATTCAAGGAAATTCGTGTACTTATTATGGTGGTGGACTTTATACAACAAGTAGTGTATGGTCTAATGCTTTGAACAACAATCAATTTATTTCAAATACTGCCACAGGAGCAGGGGCTGATAGTAGAGGACGAGGAGCAGGAGCTTATATAGAAGACAATTCACCAGATATAACAAATAATACTTTTACCAATAATTTAGCATCTGTAACTACATTACATAAATATGGAGGTGTAGGAGCTGGACTTTACATTCGGTCAGAAAGTCCATTAGTATCTAATAATACTTTTACTGGAAATAGAGCTTTCACTACTTCAACAGGAGTTTCTTGTGGGCAAGGAGGTGCAATTTACTTTTATGGTTCTGCTTCAATTGTAACCAATAATATTTTTAATAGCAATGAAGGTGCTTACGGTGGAGCAATTTATTCTTACAATAGTAAACTAACTCTCTCAGGAAATACATATACTGGAAACACAGCTATAGCCTACAAAGATAATTCTGGTATGGGGGGAGCAATTTATTTTTATGGAACAAGTAGTGGAACAGGTTCAACTATAATAGGAGAAACAATAGATGGAAATACTGCAATTCCTGGAGCTTTTGCAAGTTCTGGCTGGGGTGGAGCAATATATTTTAATGGTAATGGAGTAAATGCTACTTTAACAAAAGTAACTATTCAAAATAATACAGCAGAAGCAGGCGGAGGAATTTGTATTGATGGTGGTGCAGACCCCGTTTTTAGTAAAAATAATATAACAGGAAATACAGCTACGGATAATGGTGGAGCTATTTTTATAGATGGAGCAAGTACGGCAAAAATGACAAATTGTTTGTTTCATGTCAATACTGCAGCAAATGGTGGTGCATTTTATTCTAATGGTAGTTCTGGTGGAACATATCTAAATAATACAATTGCAAATAATAATGCAACAAAAGGAGGAGCTTTATTTTGTCAAAATAGTGATATTCGTTTTAAAAATAATATCCTTTGGGGAAATACAGCTACCAATGGTAGCCAAGTGTATTTAAACGATGGAGGTTCAGACCCGTATTTTGAAAATTGTGATGTTGAAGGAGGAACAGCCGCTTTTGATGGAGGAGGAGCAGGAGGTTATGCTGTGGGTAGATACACTCCCGACCCATTGTGTGATAATCAAGACCCATTATTTTCTGATGGTTTTTTTCACCTTACTTTAGGAACATCACCTTGCATTGGAACAGGAGATGCAGCAACAGTTGCTGGCGATTTTCCTGCCGATGAAGATTATGATGACGAAAAACGTGTAAGAGGAACAGTTGACATAGGAGCGTATGAAACCAACAATCCACCTCAATTTGTAACTCTTCCATATCTACCGCTAACCGATAATCCAGGACCAGAAGCTGTTACAATGGATGAAGATGCAAACCCAACGGCATTTGCTTTAACACTTAGTGCTATTGATGTTGATGGCGAGGATATTACATGGAGTATAGTAGTATCTGCATCAAATGGTAACGCTGTTGCAACAGGAGCTACAAGCCCACCAAACGCACATTCTCTTGTTATTTCATATACACCAGATGCAGATTATTTTGGTACTGACGCTTTTACAGTACAAGTATCAGATGGAACTCTTATTGATCAGATACAAGTAAATGTTACAATTAACCCAATAAATGACAAACCAGAATTTACTTCAACACCTACTCTTTTTACCAAATCGCAACAATTGTGGGAGTACAATATAACAACAAGCGATATAGACCATGCACTTTCAGACCTAACTGTTACATGTACATCTAAACCAGCTGGAATGACTTACCTTGCAGGAGCAGACGGAACAGGAACACTTACTTGGACACCTACTGATTTAGATATAGGTGTTTATGTAGTTACATTACAAGTAGATGATACAGGTTTGCCAGTAGAAAGCGAAATTCAAACTTTTAATTTTGAAGTACTTTCTCGATTTATAAATGTACCAGCAGAATACCCAACTATTCAACTTGGAGTAAATGCGGCTGCAGATGGCGACAAAGTTATTGTAGCTGCAGGTGTTTATAATGAGGTTGTTAATACAGATGGAAAAACGATAGAAATAGAAGGAGACCCAGCAAACCCAGCTAATGTTACTATTGATGGAGGTGGAGCAGGCTCAGTACTCACAATAGATGGAGGAGGCTCACCTACAAT
>JAOZTW010000973.1 GCA_029938985.1 Bacteroidales bacterium
ATTTTTGTAAATACTTGTTAATCATACCAACACTGTTTTGTAGGGACTATCCAAATATCTGTATTTCAACATATTTATTTTAAATAATATTTTATTTGCAACTTTATCATTATTGTTTATCTATTAGTAAATAACTGAAAAGTCGGGAAAACTTTTTACCAGAACATTAAAGCATCGATTAATTGCTTTTTAATAAAATCCAAGTAATATATTAATTAGACTTAATTATCTACTAAAGTTTTCCCGACTTTTCAGTAAATAATCAATTTTAAATTTAATTTACTCATGAAAAAATCAATTATTCTTTTTATATTATTGTTTAATATAATTTTGTCAAGTTCGTATGCTCAAAAAGACTTACCCGTTTTTGCTGCCAAAGATATTTATGGAGAAATACACAATCTAAGCAATTATTTAGATGATGGAAAATATGTTTTTTTAGATTTTTTCACTTTAACATGTGGACCTTGTCAAACAGAAGCACCAAAAGTTGATAATGTTTATCGTGATTACGGTTGTAATTATGGCGATGTAATTTTTATGGCTATTGAATGTAGTTATGGAGGCAATACCACTAATGAACAGATTTTTAACTTTTGTCAGCAATTTTCTTTATCTTTTGATGCTGTAAGTGGAAAAGCAGGAGGACGAAATATTGCAGAGTTATACGAAATTTATTATACTCCTTATAACTTGTTAATATCGCCTGATTACGAAATTGTTGCAGAACATATTTACATTAATTCAGAACAAGTTTTAACGGACACTCTTGCATACTTTGGTTTAAACAATAAAACGTGTGAGGGAAGCGAAATATATAGTTATGAGTTAATTGTAGATAATGATACTATTATGGGAAATATAAACAGGGAAGATAAAATTATTAATATTCAAGTTCCTGTGGGTGCAGATTTAAACAACTGTGTGGCATTGTTTGTTGGTTCAAGCAATTCTATAGCTTATGTGGATAATCAAACACAAGAAAGTGGAGAGTCTGTAAATGATTTTTCGGCACTTAATGTCAGCTATAATTTAATTGCAGAAAACAGTGATTTTGTAAGCTACTGGAATGTAATTATTGAAGAGTTAAACAAAATTGATATTGTTGAAAATAATTTTACTTTTTATCCTAATCCTGCAAAAGATTTTATTTGCATTAGCCAAAATAATAATATAATTGATAAAATTGAAATTATTAATAATATGGGAGTTATAGTTGATACTGAAAATATTATTGATAATAAAATCAATATTTCTAACTTAGAAAATGGTATTTATTTCTTGAAAGTATATAAAAACAATGAAATTTTTATTGAAAAAATTAATGTTTGTAATTAAGCTTTTTTAAAAATAAATTACTTTAAAAGCACTTCAAAAAACTC
>JAOZTW010000445.1 GCA_029938985.1 Bacteroidales bacterium
TATTTTTTATTTAAAACCTTAGTAGAAAAATGAATACCACGACGATTATTAAACCATGTAAATATTTTATTCTACTAAGGTTGAAACCAAAAAAAATAAGGTTTTAAATAAAGAAAAGTGTCTACAGATAAATAAAAAATGGCATTTTTTAATCTATAATGTAATTTTATCATAATATTTGACTGTAAACCGAAATTCTATTAAATTAATAAGTGAAAATGAAATAATAAGTAACTATTTATCAATTTTATCCACGTCCTGAAGGACGTGTCAACTGATTTAAAAACTGTCAACTATTTTTCATTTATTTGAAACATGCCGAAAAATTGTATTTTGAGGTGTAAACCAATTCTTAATTTTTAATTTGACTTTTGTTAATATTTTCTTCCTTTCCAATTAAATTTCACAAAATTTCCAACAATTCCGATAAATACAATATATAGAAAGTAAATTATTTGAAGAGGTATAAATAAGATTAGAAGTTTTTTGGAGTCAAAAAAATTACTTGTGAGTATAAAAAAAATTATATCAGGAATTGATTTTATTATTAAAATTAAATTGAAGAAGTAAAAATATTTAATATCAAAAAAGCCTAATATTAGATTTGAAAAAAGAATTAAATTGATAAAAAGCACTACAAAACTTGTAAATATTACATCAAAATCTTTGTAAGCTCTACTTTTAGAAGTCCATCTAATTCGTTGATTAATAAACTCTTTAACCGTTTTTTGTGCCGAGGTATAAACTATTGCTTTTTTTGATTTTAGAAACAAAATCTTTCTTGGGTAAAACTTTTTTATTTTTAACATAAACAACATATCATCTCCCGAAACGTATTCTTTTGAAAAAGCATTGTTAAATTCCTGATAAACTTGTTTCTCAAATATAATATTAGCTCCATTACTCATTATTGCTCTGTTTAAACCAATTGCACCTGCACCTGAACTTATTAAACTCAAAAATTCGAGAGCTTGTAAATTATTAAAACTAAATATTTTTTCTGTTTTATAAAAAACCACTGGTGCAACAATCATTTTTGGTTTGTATAGTGTATAAAATTCTGAAATTGTTGATAACCAAGCATACGACACCCTACAATCAGCATCTGTACAGACTATTAAATCTCCTTTTGATACTAAAATTCCTTTTTGTAAAGCAAGTTTTTTCCCAGAGTCTTTTCCATTTACACTTATTAAATTTATATTTTCGTATTTTTCCGAAAATTTTTTAACAATAGAAAAAGTTTTATCTTCCGATTTATCATTTACTATAATTAATTCGTAAAAATTGTTGTTTAAATCCTGATTAATAATGTCATTTATTAAGTTTTCAATATTTTCCTCCTCGTTGCGAGCAGCGACAATAACAGATAAAAAAACTTTTTTCTCGGAAAATTCATTTTTTTTAAAATACTGTAGCCTAAGCCAACCTGCAATAAATGAAGTGATTAGCGAAACATATAAAAAAGCTATTATCAAACTAAAATATAACATTAAACAAATTTAAAAAAATATATGTACTTATAAAATTTTTTTTATATTTGTATTATATTTTTTTGTTTTAAAGCAACTTTTAGTTAATAAAATTCGTTAAAGAAACTACAAATGTAACGATAATTAGGAATTAATAATTGGTTTACACACAAAAATTTATTTAGGATTAATTACTTATTGAACTAAAACTTGATAATTATTATTAAAAAAACAACTTAAACTATGAAAAAAATTACAATAAGTATAGTGTTAATTTTCTTTTTTGCATTGAACAGTGTTAATGCCCAATTTTTGCATGTTGGAGTAAAATCTTTTTTTGCATTACAACTATCAATGCAGTATGTAAGTTACAACACAACCGATTATGTTTTTTATTTTGCAAATCAAAATAATGAAACAATTAGATTTAGTGGATTTGAAAGTTCTGAAATTAAATCATTAACACCTTTTCCCGATATTTATGTACGATACGATTTAGGAAATAATATATTTTTTCAATTCGATGCTTTTGCAATGTGGTTTACCAATGAGGCAAAATACAATAATTCGGTTGATTTTTCTGAATATTCAGAGACTTTTAATCCTGACAGTCAATTAGAAAACTTGGGTTATAATAGTATAAAATTAAACTGGGGATTTTGGGGTAATTCATTGACTGCAGGTTATGTATTTTTGAAATCAAAAGCTATACGACCATATATTTTTGTTGGCAGCTCTACAATGCACCTCACAAAACTTGATGCTGGCGATTATTACACAGGAACTAGAGATAATAGAAATAATATAATTTTTTCTAATCTAAGTACATTTAAACGAGTAACATTTCATTCACACGGCGGAATAGGTTTGAAATACTATGGTTTTGCTATTGAATTTTTTGTGAAAAACTCTGTTGGTGAAATTGATATTTTTTCAGATAGAATAAATTTGAATGATAATGTTATCTCGCTATCAGAACGACCTAACTACAATTCTTTCAGTTCAGTAAATGTGGCATTAAGTCTAAATTTATATTCTTTTAATCTTAGTAAAAAACAAAAAGAAACACAATAGGAATTAAAAATTAAGAATTAGGAATTGGTTTACACCTTAAAATTAATTTATTTATAAAAATTTTTGGCGTTTTTCACGAGTGTTAAGTTCAAGGCTTTTTTGAAATATTAGAATTAAAGTTTACGTTTGTAAATGAGCATTTTAATATTTCAAAAGTAACGAAGAAATTGATACTCGTGAAAAATGCCAAATCTTTGTTATAATTACTTAATTATTTATTTTATAATGTCTTCTTACAGACAAAGGCTTGATTACTT
Source organism: Bacteroidales bacterium (assembly GCA_029938985.1). Lineage (GTDB taxonomy): Bacteria > Bacteroidota > Bacteroidia > Bacteroidales > JAOZQN01 > JAOZQN01. The sequence continues at coordinate 2,804 of JAOZTW010000445.1, forward strand.
TTAATTTAAACTATTTTTCAAAAATAAAAAAACTATGTATAAAAATTTTACTTTAATCATTATAATAATTATCCTTTTTAGCTCATGTTACAAATATCCAGACTTGGAAGAATATGATTATGACAGTTTTCGTAGAGTTGTTGGAGCTGAGGGTGGTACAATAAATTTTTTAGCAAATTATGAAAACGATTCTATTCAAGATATTTTAATACAATTAGATATTCCTGAAGGAGCTTTGGATTCGGTAGTAGTTTTTAATATGTATAAAACTGGCAACTACGAGCTTGCTACCGAAATGGATAACGGCTTGGCAAAGGTAGGAACAGAATTTATATATTTTGTGCCGTTTTACGAATCACAAGGTTATCATGAACACGATCAAATAGATGTTTCCTATCATTTAAGTATTGAGTTTAATCAACCAGTATCAGTTACTTATAATTATTTAATTGGGCTAGATAATTTTGATGGAAATAGTATTGACAACGTAAAATTATACTACGAATATTACAAAGCTACCAATAATTCGTTTCAACTTTATAGAATAAAAATACCAAAAACAGACGAATGGGGGCAAGAAAACAATATTAGAATTAACTGGAACTCACAAGGTTACCCTGTTGGTTACAATACAACTGATATTAATTACATAATAACAGGAAGTTGGTCGCAAGCAAATGTTTGGGGAAGCGAGCTTAGAAGTTTGGAAAACTGGGAACAAGTAACAGATATTGATTTGAATGGCACAGATGGCACTGTTAGTTTTCAAATTAATAATACAGATTATATGTATGTTTTGGCAAAAAAAACACAATTAGAACTTAGCGAACTACCAAATAAAGTTAGAAATTTTTTAGCAAACAATTATCCAGATGTTTTTGTAAGCCGAGCAGCCTTCAACAGTGGAGATATTGAAGTTTATTTGTCAAATGGCGTTCTTGTTGTGTTTGATAAAAAAGGAAATGTTCTACGAATTGAACGAAATGATATTGATTATTCTGAAATTCCAGATGAAATTGATAAAGTGAAAATTTATGAACTTATTCAAACTATCTATCCAAATGAGACGATTAAAATAATAAACTATATTCAATACGGTTTTGTGGACCCAGATTATTATTTGCAAATTATTATGAGTTCAGAAATTACAGGAATTTTTAATCAGCATGGAGAATTGATGGGCATGTATCATTATGGTATTGATATAGACCAAATTCCTGAAGATATAAATGAATATGTAAGCACAAATCATGAGGGGACAAATATTATTAATGTTAGTTTTGATTCTATGGACGGATTAGATAAATACATTATTTATTTGTCTGATAATACAAAAATATATTTCAAAATAAATGGTGAATGGGTTGTTACTCTGTATAATAATGTACCATTAACAGACTTACCCGAAGGGATTCAAACTAAATTAGATACCGATTTTCCAAATATAAGTGTTGCATATAGTGTTAAGGTGGTTGATGCTTCAGGAGAATCGTATCGGATTATATTATTAAATGCTACACAAATAATATTTGATACCGATGCTACGGTTACAGAAATGGTGAGATATTATTTAGATGAGAGTGAACTTCCGCAAGCAATTACAACAGCTATTGAAGCAAAATATTCGGAAATACCAATTTCTGAAATAAATTATTATTTTAATAGCGATGAAGAAATATATGATATTTATTTCATTGGAAACTTAAACATAGAATTTACTATTGATGGAGCTATAAGCTATTTATATGGTACAAAATCATCTTTATTGGCAACAGTAGTACAAAATTATCTTAATATAAATTATCCAAACGATATTGTTCAAGAATATGAAATGTTTGTGGACGATGAAATATATAATCAAAAAGTACTTTATGTATTATTAAAAAGTGGCACTTATGTAATTTTTGATGAAAATGGTAACTTTATTGAGAACTATTTTTCTTTAAATAAATTAGAAAAACATAAAAAAGATTATAAAATTTCTGATTTTTAGGTTACATACTCTCATTTATTTTTGTTTTTCAAATCAAATAGCTAACTTTTTAATTTTTACATAATAGTGTTT
>JAOZTW010000446.1 GCA_029938985.1 Bacteroidales bacterium
ATACTATTTTGGTAATTACATTTGTAATTACTTTATTATAAGTGTTTTATAATGTATTTTTAATAGTATATAAGTAAAATTAATTTTATAAATTATTGATAATCAATATAAAATGAAAGCAAAAACTTTAGTTAATTATCATAATTATTCCTCTAATTATTTCTCCATCTTTTGTAAAAGAAAGATAATACGAACCAGTTGGTAAAATTTTACCATTGTAGGTGCAATCCCAAGTATTATCATGTGTTATTGATTGATAAACAAGCATATTACGAGTATTTACTATTCGTAACTCATATTCCGAAAAATCCAAATCATTTGGTGTAATCCATACATCATTTTTACTGTAATAATTTTTCCATTTACAAAATCTGAAGTAGGGTCAAGTGTTACAGTATTAGTAACAATATCAAAAACACCAGCAATAAGTCCCGAAGAAGAACCAACTGCTTGAAAATTAGAAGTATTTATTGTAATGGCATTAATATCTTCAGAAAAAACAACTTGAATATTTTCATTTACTGCAATATCTATTTCGTCAGTAATTGGTGTGTGTGAAGTTACAGCAAGAATATATTCATATACTCTTACATGACCAGCATAAGAACCGTTTCCTTCATTTGTGTAAGCACCAATTGCCACAACAGAGCCGTCGGAACTTAAACTTACTGAGATGCCTGATTTGTCCTCTGCCACTTCTCCGTCAATATCCACTCCTATTTGCGGCCATGTTCCGCTTACATTCTCGTAAATACGAACATGACCAGCATTAGAACCGTTTGCGTCATTACCGTAAGCACCAATTGCCACAACAGAGCCGTCGGAACTTAAACTTACTGAGTAGCCTGAAAAGTCGGCTGACGCTTCTGCGTCAATATCTGCTCCTATTTGTGTCCACTGTGCGTTTGCTATTGTTGTAATTGTTAGGAGTAATGCAATAAGTAAAAAATGGTTTGTTATTTTCATAATTATATTCAATTTTTTATATTTTGTGTTTTTGCAAAAAAAAACAAATTTTTGTTAGGAAATGATATTTTTTAAAAAAATATTTATTTTTATTAAAGTAGGTAGGTAACTTAAGGAATGATACAATTATATTACTATAAAACAATAGATTAAAATAATACAAATGTGTAAAAACTTTTGTATTGGTACTTATATGAATATAGGCGTTTTCAATATTCCATTTTATAAGAATTGAGAAAAACGCCAATATATACTTGCAATTAATAATTATTTATTTATAATAATATTTTTATTAAAAACCTGATTTGCAGTAACAATTTCCAACAAATAAACTCCATTCAATTGTTCGCTTATGTTAATTTTTGAATTAAAAATATTTTTAATATCAGAATGTTTTTCCGAAAAAATTAACTTTCCATCAATTTGATAAATATTTATTAAAATATCATTATTTTCTGCTCCATTAATATTTATATCAAAAACTCCACTTGTTGGATTTGGATAAATATCTACCAGTATATCTGATTTATAAACAGAAGGTACACTAACTATTTCGCAACTTATTGCGGCAAGCCAGCCTGGTTCGGTAACTCCACCATCGGCATGAAATTTAAAAGTTAAAGCTCCATCTACATTATTTGCAGTTACAATATTTGGAGAATTTGTTCCGCAATATGTTCCTATCAAATTGGCTTCAACAGATGTTCCATCATAAATTTCAAGATAATCATAAACACAAGTTTCGTGATATTCTACATTAAATTCGGAGAAATCAAATTGCAAAGTTTTTTCTGTGTCTTCGGGATAAAATGTAATTATAAAATTTTCAAAATTATGATAATTAACATCTGGTCCTTGCGAATCGTAAAAATAACCTTCACAAGTTGTTATTTCTGCATCTTCGAGATAGTAATTATTTCCAACCGAAATATAATCTGCTTTTGTATTAATTTCTGTATCAAGCGAATTGGTAGCAATAAGCGAAACAGTATAATCTCCAATTTGGCTAAATTCCACCACAGGGTTTTGAGAATTAGCATCTGTACCATCTACAAAAGTAAAAGTTGAAGGAGTTATTTCCCATAACCAAGCAGTTGGTTCGCATTGTGTGTGGTCGTATAAATAAACTGCACCATCGGGATATGCTAATGTTTTGCTTGCACTAAAATCTGTAATTATTGAAGCCTGAACAATATAATCTGTTTTTTCAACCGAATGTGAGCCGTTGTCATTGGTCGCCAACAAACTAACCGTATATATTCCTGCTGCATTAAATTGAATTTCTTGATTTTGAGAGTTTTGGTCTGTACCTCCTACATAAGTTACGGTTGAAGGAGTAAAAGTCCATTCCCAAGAAGTTGGAGAATAGGCAGATGCGTCGCTAAAATAAATTGTTTCTTCGCCACAAGCAACCGTTGTATTTACAGAAAAAGAAGCAAAAGGTTGATTTGAGCCATCATCGTATAAATGAGACTCCCAAACACCTCTACCATAAGTTGCTGCTCTAATTCTATTTGTTCCATAATGAATTTCTAATTCATCAACAATTACGTTTGGTAAACCTGTGTTAAATTCTGTCCAGTCTGGCATTGTGTTGTCTCTATAATAAACCCCCAAATCTGTTCCTACATACAATAAATCGTTTGTTTCGTTTTGATATACAATGCAATTAGCAGGAATGTTTGGTAAACCGGTAGAATAATTTGTCCAAGTAGAACCAGCATTTGAACTGGTAAATACTTTTTCGCCATCAGAATAACCAGAAAATGCTAACCATAAAACCTCTGGATTAGTATCCGAAATTGTGATATATTTAATTGATAAATAAGGAAGTCCAGTAGTTATTTCTGTCCAATCTGTGCCACCATTTGAGCTCATAAAAATTTGACTATAAGTTGCCACATAAATATAATCAGGATTTGAAGGAGCAACCGCAATAGTACGGAAATTTTCGCCTGCCAAAGAAGTAGAAATTGCTGTCCAGCTATCGCCATAATCAGTGGTTTTATACACTTGACTGTAGGCGGCAAAAAGTGTGTTTGGATTTGTGGGGTGTATAACATAAGGAGTTATCCATGCACCATTGGAGGCAGGACTAATATTTACAAAATTTTCTCCTCCATCGTTTGAACGTCCAAGATTACCAAATTGCGAAGTGGCATAAATAATATCTGGATTGGTGTAATCTATAAGGCATTCCATACCGTCTCCACCTTTAATTCCTTGCCAAAAACCATTATTACATTTGTAGCTTCCGTTGTCTTGGGCACCTGTAACCAAAATATTTTCGTCTGTTGCCGATGTTCCAATTCTATAAACTTGTAAAATTTCTATACCATGACTAATATTTTCCCAGTATGTTCCGTCAGTTGTTTTATAAATTCCTCCATCGTTACCTGCAAAAAGAACACCATCTGGATTGAATTTAAAAATATGTTGATCTGCATGCACATACTCAGCATCAGTTCCTGCGTCCCAATGAGCATTTAGTATCCAGTCTGTTCCGCCATTTAAAGATTTCCAAACATTCACTCCACCTACCCAAATTTCATCTTCACTATCAGGCGAAACGGCAAGCGAAAGGTCGTAGTATCCTTGACCTCCATTATCAGAGCCATTAGATGCCCAACCAAGCAAATTTATTTCATCTCCAGAGGTTACTTCTGTCCAGTTAACACCACTGTTTTCTGACTTATATATTCCTCGCAAAGCCGAAGAAGTGTTACAAAAAAGAGCATATACAACTTCTGGATTTGCAGGTGTTACAGCAAGTTCAATTCTTCTGTAATCATAATTAGGAAGATTATCTTCAATCAATACAAAAGAATCGCCACCATCTGTAGAACGATAAACCCCTCCTGTTTCATAACCTTTTGTACTTGCATAAATTACTGAAAAATCTTCTGGTTTGTATTCTAAATCTACAAAACCTGCATTTCCAGTATTAATAATTTCAGTCCAATCAACCGCTCCATTTGTACTTTTATAAATACCTTGACTTGTAGCAACAAGCATTTCGTCGGTGTTGTTTGGATTAATAATTATTCCTCTAATTTTTACACCATTGTCAATTATGTACGACAAACCAGTTGTATTCCAAGTTTCACCAGCATCGGTTGATTCTAACAATCCAATACTGTAAGTGTCGCTACCGTCTGCATCGCCAGTTGCAATAAAAATTCTATCTGGATTTGTAGGATGCACTTCAATATCCGAAATTCCAATTATTGGTAAATCATCTGTTGTGGTGTACCAATTTTCACCTCCATCGGTAGTTTTCCAAAATCCTCCAGCTGGTGCACCCACATAAATAATATTTTCATTGCTTGGATGAAATGCAATAGCATTTATTCGTCCTACTCCTCTTAGCACATCATCGTTTATTCCAGCTGGCACATCAAAAGGTCCCAGATGCGTCCAATTTCCAGACGATTTTACATTTTTATCTCTCTGATTTTCACGCTTAACAAATTCATTGAATAGTTGTGTTACAGGTAATTTACCTGATGGATAAACTCGTGGTTCCATAAAATTCTCCCATCTTTTAAATGGTTTTATACCATTACTTCTCTCATATTTCTTTCCTTGCCAATAATCATTAAATGCTTTTTGATGAGCATAAAAATTTTGATTAGCATCAAAACGACTTTCTTCTGGCACATTTTGTAACCAAACCTGTGCAAACAAACCAATAGATAATAAAAATAGACTAAGTAATAATGTTAATTTTTTCATGTTTACTTTTTTTTAAAATTATTTAATTATAAAATAAAGAACTATGAATTTAAAATAGTTGCAAAATTAATGGTTTAGAATTAACTTAGTGAAAAAGAAAAAATAATTAACTACTTACTAAAGTTTTTGCTTTCATTTTATATTGATTATCAATAATTTATAAAAT
>JAOZTW010000447.1 GCA_029938985.1 Bacteroidales bacterium
GAAATTATAAAACTCTGATTTTTAGTGTGAAATTTCTAAAATGAGAATTGCTGCATTTTTTATGAACAACCCCTGAGACGATATTAGCCTAAAAAAGAAAACGCAACTCACATATAAATTATGTGAATTGCGTTTTTCAATTTTAATATACTTTAAGGTCTATTCTACTAATTTCCAAAGTTGCTTATAAAAACTTTTTCAACTATTAGTTCTCCATCTTTTATTAATTTTATCACATAATTTCCGTTAGCCACCTCAAGTGGTATTTGTGTGTGATTAGAAGTAATATTGTTTTGATAAACTTTTTGTCCTAAGATATTAAATATTTCTACTTGTGCATCAACTGTTTTATCATTTATAGTAATATAAACATTGTTTCTGTTAGAATATATCATTGCTTGATTACCTTTTTGTGCTTCAATATTAGTAGATTCTACTATTTCAAAAACAATGGATAATCGGTCTTCAAAACGTCCCTCTTCTGTGTAGAATGAGTAACTAAAATCTGTTTTTATTTCAAAAACTGAGTTTGTTTCAGCATCTTTTAAATACGCTACTACAGTGTCGGCAAGTTGCATTTCAGGTATAGTTATTTTGTATTCACCAGTTGTTCCTGCTTTTATTCCTAATGGTATTTCTAAATTATCATAAATTTTTGGAAGCGAATTTATTGCCATAGTCATACCTTCGGTGTTAGTAATAAAATAGATTTGAGGTACGAGAGTAGATGTAGTATATAATTTTAGCGCATCGTATTGTCCATCATATTCTGTTGTTGATTCGGGAATAAATCGCAGAGCTGTTTGGTCTGTAATTCCTTCTTTTTCAATTTGCAAAAATATTTTTGGTTCATCTCCTTTTTTTGTTTTTTTATGAAATTCAGCATCGCTATGTACTCTTGCAGAGTTATTTAATTCTACACTAGCTCCTGTAGCATTTGCTCTTACATAAAAACCCTGCATTGGAGATAGATAACATGTTCCCATGTTTAAGGCAATTGTAGAGTATGGGCTTTCGGAGTTACCAGCAATATAATATAAATAGTTGTTATAACTTCCTGAGCCACTGTCATCATAAACATAAACAGCATTATCAACATTTGTTTTTGTAATACTTTCGTCATTCCAATTTAGTGTTGATGGATATGGGTTTGAAACCAAGTTCCAACCATCAAAAATTGTATTTCCATGAAATCCAGTGTGGTCTGTGTGTGTTAAATTTACAGTAACATTATCGTTGTTATGTATTCCAGTAAACTCAACAGTTTGTGTTCCTGCATTTTCGGTTCTTACGGCGTATCCTCTACCAGCTGGCATTGCTCCACTTGGGTAGGCTGTCCAACCCATTGTTCCAGTAAATTCATCGTTTAACCATGTGTCGGCAGTTGATTCATCGTACCAATAAAAGTCTGGTGTATAATTAAACAAAGTAGAATTAGCATTTGTTATTGGGCTACCAATATAATGCCATTTATAATCTGTAAGGTAAAGTTGTGATTTTGTTGTAGAACCACCACCATTTGTTACTGTACCATAAGTTATTAGTGAAGCATTTCCTGTTGCATCTGATTGTAAAACAAGTTCTCCATTTTGATTCAAGTTACCATGTACGGTTAAGTATTTCATTGGTTCAATCCAAACATGCGATCCAGAGTTAATAGTCATTCCTTTACATTCTGCGAGTTTGTTTGGGTTAGAGTTTACCTCAGGATAATTAGTAACACTCGGAATTATAACAGTTGTTCCATAAGTAGGTATTCGTCCGCTGTCCCAGTTGCTGGTATTAAACCAGTCGGTGCTGTTTGCTCCTGTCCAACTTACGAGACCTATGTATTCATCTGCACCTCTGCATGGGTTTGTTGCGTCACGTATTTCCTCGTCAATATCTAAAGTAATACCAACTATTGGAGTTCCGTCTGCCAAGCTTGTGTTTTCAGAATGTAAATCATTTACTCCCAAAAAGTTAGGGTCAATAGTAGTTGAATTTGCTCCTTTACCTGCAAAGTCGGGAAAAAAGTTGTTATAGTCTTCAGTAGAAGTATTCAAAGCAGTTGCATCATAACTTGTAGCAGAATTAGAGTTGAAAATATTATTTTTCAAATCTAAATTATTCGCAGTATTTACTCTAAAAGCTGTTCCAGAGGTGGCATTGTTATTAAAACTATTGAAATAAAAATCAATATATTCAGTAGTTCCTGTTGTGTTTACAATATCGGCAGCATAGCTTGTATTAGCTCCACTACCAACCGAGAACATATTGTTATAAATAACAGCATGACTACCAGATGTGGCAAGCATATTGTCTATAAATAGTCCTGTTCCACTTGCGTTATTTGCAGTATAAAACTGGTTACTATGTATTTGTGAGCTATTTTTAACGGTTTGTAAATTCATACCAATAAAATCGGTACGAGTAGAATTTGTAGATAGCAAGTTGTTTGCAATTGTTGGGGCATCAGCGTTTATCAAATTTAAACCTATATACGATTGATTTTCAAATTCATTATTATTAAACATCAAATCTGCAATAAGAGTAGTTGCGTTGTTACCTTTAAAATAAACTGCTTGTGAGCCGTTTTTAAATAAGGTGTTTTCAAAAGTTATATCCTCGGTGCTTTCCATTGAACTGTAAACAAGAATATTGTTATCACTATTTCCTGTTGTAGTTGGTGCTTCAAATACGCAGTTTTTAAATACAATATTTTTTGTTATATCACTCATAACCATCACACGAGAAAAATCGTTGTCTAATGACTGGAAGTGTACTCGGTCGAAAATATAGTTACGTCCCATAACAATTCTTGCTGTTGTGTTGTCAGTTGCATCAGTTGCATCGTAACTAATAGTAGCCATTGCACAATCATCGCAATAAGTAGTAAAGGTAATAGTTCTGTCGTCTGTATCGCTACAAATTAATGGAAATACTACCTGCTCGTTAAATTCTGTGTCCACCATTTCAAATGTTACATTGCTATTTATACCATATTTTTCAAGCGAATCTATAACATTATTGATTGTTTGAAAATTAGAAGCACTTGCTGGTAAAGATGGGTCAACGCTGAAGTCTGTTGAAATAGCGTTTGCTGCATTAAATTCTACGTTTCCGCTTAGCTCTATTTTAAAGTCGCAAGTGTTTGCTCCACTACCGTCTATAACTATATAGTAGTTTTGCTGTGGAGCAAGACCAGCTACTGGGTCATAATCGGTTAGTGAGTTAAAGTTTGCAGGATTATCGCCATCGGCAAAAGCACACCATAGTTCTTCTTCTGGTGGCATAACACAAACAATTTCGGAGGCATCTGCACCTACATCATTTCTAACAATGTCAATATTTATACCTGCATTGTTTGGTGCACACTGTACATCTACTATATCTAATTCTACTTCACCACCTCGGCAGTTGGTTCTAAAATAATACCAAGAAGTATTATCTGAAGCGGCTATTGGAGTACAAATTTGAAATAAATTTTCATCTTCGCCAGGTTCTTCCGAAGCGTTTGAATTACTGGTTGCACTTGTTACGGCATTAGTAATTTTTATTGCATTAGGACAAAAGTCATTACAGTGTGGGAATATAGATAAATCTACCCAGTCGTAGTTATTATTTGTTATTGGGTCAGTACCTCCGTTAGGGTTACTAACCGAAACGTAAAGTTCTGAAAGATTAGGGTCTAAATCAAATAATTGTAATTCTGTTATACGAACCCAATTATTAGCCTCACCAGCTTCAATATACATTCTATAGTATCTGTATGTTGTTGTGTTGTCTATAAAATTGATATGCCAGCTGTTCATTATTACAGCTCCTTGAACTACTGAGTGTAAATCTGTCCATATAATAGCATCATCTGAGCCTTGCAGTTTCCATATACTTGGATTGTTGCTTTCGTCATTATAATGTAAACTATTACAAATAAATCGGTAGGCATCTACTTTTTTCTCGTTTCCTGCTCCAAAATCGTATTGTAACCAAGTAGGTACAACTCCGTTGTTTCGCCAGCCCGATGTTGTGGTATTGCCATCAAAAGCTTTATCGGCAGAGTTTGCTGCATTTTGTTCGGCATTTGCTGTTACAGTACAACCAGATAATAGACTGCTTCCAAATAATACTCCTTGTATTTGTTCAAAAGGAATATAAATAGTTTCAGTGCTTCCTACTGGTATGGCTGTAAAATCGCCATCGGATACTTTATATGTACTTGTAACAACTCCGCCTCCGTCTATTTCGTAGCTAATATCTATTGCAGTAATTGATTGTGGTATTTGAGCTACTCCGTTGTTGTTGCTATTAAGATTAGATGTTTCCCAACATGGTGATACGTCCATATTAATGAGTTCGGCATTGTAAGTTCCTGTTGCATCTGTGGTTATTTCACTACCAATACCGTCGTCTAATTTATAGTATGCTAATAAGTTGGCTTCTGTACCTACAAGTGTGCTGTTGTAGTTTGCGAGTATTTCTGCTGCTGTTCGTTCATCGTTCCATATTCGCACTTCGTCAATTATTCCATTATTAGGACTATTTCCATTTGACCTTGCTCCAATATACCAGTTTTTGGCTGGAATACTTTTTGGTGTTGCATAAGTATATTCAAGTACTCCATTTTTATAGAATTTAAGTTCCGAACCATCACATGTTATAGCTATGTGTGTCCAAGCTCCAACATCAAGAACAATATTAGTATTTTTATAGCCTGTGGGTGATATACCAGTCCACCAAAACCAAAGATTACCATCACTATGTCTATTAGTTTCAAAAGCATTATCTTGTGCTACAAGATTTATTCGGTAGCTTCCTGTGTTAGAAGTATTATATAACCAATATTCATTAGTCCCTTTGTCCATGTTTAATAATACTGGTGTTTT
>JAOZTW010000448.1 GCA_029938985.1 Bacteroidales bacterium
ATTGAAAATCATATAGTTAATTGTCACAAGAAAAGTTTTCCCGACTTTTCAGATATAAATAAGTAAATTAAAAAATATTAACGGTTTTTTAAATTTTCTAATAAATCAACTAAGTTATTGAATAATAGTGATAACAGTAAATGAACTAACAATTAAATTTGGAAAATTAGTAATATTGAAAAATATTTCTTTTCAAATAAAAGAAGGACAGAAGGTTGCTTTATCAGGAGCATCTGGTGCTGGTAAGTCAACTTTATTGAGTGCTTTAATGGGGTTTGTGCGTTTCCAAGAAGGTGAAATTTTTGTTAATAACAAGAAGTTAAATTCAAATAATATTAGAGAAATAAGAAAAACAATGTCTTGGCTTCCACAACAAGTTGATGTGAAATTTGAAACAATTAAAGAATTATTTTTTTCAATTTTTGAACTCAAAATTAATAGACCTAAAAAACCCCAAAAAGAGGAGATTGAAAAAATATTTGATGCTTTTAATTTGGATATAAATCTTTTGGATAAAAGAATTGATGAGGTTTCTGGCGGTCAAAAACAAAGAATTGTGTTATCCTCAATTTGTTTGTTGGAAAAACCAATACTATTTCTTGACGAACCAACATCTGCACTTGATGATAAATCAACAAAAGATGTAATAGATTTTTTATTTTCAAATAAAAAATTAACAATTGTAGCTGCAACACACAACAAAATATGGAAAGAAAAATCCGATTTAGTAATTGAACTATGAATTAGGAATTAGGAATTAGGAATTAAAAAAAATTCTCAAACAAATATTTATGAAAACACAATGTATTATTGTTGACGACGAACCATTGGCGATTAAAGTGATTAAAAACCATTTAAGTCATATTGATGATGTGGAAATAGTTGCCGAATGTAGAAATGCTGTTGAAGCAGGTAATATCCTACGAAAAAAAAAAGTAGATTTAATTTTTTTGGATATACAGATGCCCAAAATAACTGGTTTTGAATTTCTTACCACCTTAAACAAACCACCAAAAGTAATTATTACAACTGCATTCAGAAATTATGCAATGAAAAGTTACGAATTTGATGTTGTAGATTATCTTTTAAAACCTATTTCCTTTGATCGCTTTTTAAAGGCTGTAAATAAATATTTTAAGTATTCTGAATTAAAAAATGTTGAGATTAAAGAAGAAAAAAATAAAAATAATTCAGAGTATTTTATATATGTAAACGAAGAAAAAAATATTCATAAAATTTATTTGAAAGATATTGTTTTAATAGAAAGTTTTAGAGAGTATATAAAAATTCATACTGAAAATAAAGCAATCTCAACCAAAGTTCAGATTAGTAAAATAGAAGAAAAACTATCAAATAAAAATTTTATTAGAGTTCATAAATCATTTATAGTTCCTGTTAAAAAAATTGACAGTTTTAATGCAAGAAATATTTTTATTGGTAAAAATGAAGTTCCAATTGGGCGAACCTACAAAGATAGAGTTATTGAGAAGTTAAAACGAGATTCAAACCTTTTGTAAAAAAAAATTATAAAATATTTTATTAAAAACTAATTAAAATTAACTTTGCCAAATATTTTATAACTAATAATTTTGGAATTTTGAAATTCCTAATAAAAAAATACGGCATTTTTCATAAATGCAAATTACTGCGTTATTTTGATTATTTTAAAATCCACATTTACAATAAGTAAACTGCGGTATTTAAAAAATAAAAATGCCTTGTACTTTACACTTATGAAAAACGCCCTAAATATCTAACTTAAGTTTTTTAAATTAATAAATTATACTTGTAATGATAAATAGAAGAATAATTAGGATAAAAATTTTACAAATGTTATTTGCATATTATCAATCAAATAGCAAATCTGTAGTAGATTTAGAAAAAGAACTAAATTTTAGTTATAAACGGTTTTACGATTTGTACTATTACCTTTTTCTATTGCTTATTGATATTAACGATTATGCAAGAATAAAACAAGAAAAAGCTAAAAAAAAATATATTCAAACCGATGCTGATTTAAACCCAAATACTAAATTTGTAAATAATAAATTAATTTCGCAACTTAGAGAAAATATTTATATTAAAGATTATTTGCAAAAAAATAAAATGAGTTGGGTAAATAATAAAAATTTAATCAAAAAACTTTATACGCAGCTTACTGAAACCGAAAAATTTAATACATATATAAATAGTAATGAAAATTCATACAGAGAGGATAAACATATAGTTTTGTTTTGTCTTAATGAAATAATTTACAACAACGAAGAGCTGTTTCAGGTTTTGGAAGAGCAGAGTATTTTTTGGTGCGACAATGTTGAATATGTAATTGAAATGGTGTCAAAAAGTTTGAAAAAGTTTTCGATTGGAAATGATAGTATAAGTAAATTAATGCCAAAATTTAAAAATGATATTGATTTTGATTTTTCAACTCAGCTGTTAAGAAAATCTATTATAAATAAAAAAGAATATAAAGAAATAATTCAAAAAAACTCAGTAAACTGGGACTACGAACGATTAGCCTTTATTGATATTATTATAATACAAATAGCACTTTCCGAAATTCTTAATTTTCCCGAAATTCCAATAAAAGTTACCTTTAATGAATACATAGAATTATCAAAAATTTACAGTACTTCAAAAAGTGGGACTTTTATTAATGGTATTTTAGATAAAATTGTTGTTAATCTAAAAAAAGAAGGTAAGATAAATAAAATAGGTAGAGGGCTTGTCTAATATAAATAAGACCAATTAAAACAATACTAAAAATCAGCGTGTTTCACAAATACAAATAATAAATGCCTTAAAGTTTATGCTTGTGAAACACTCACTAAAAAACACACAAATGAAAAAAATATTATTTTCAGTCGTTAGCTTGTTAATAGTTTTTTCAGCATGTCAAACTGCTGATAATGAAACTAATAGTAATAATAATGACAATATCAATTCGATTAATATTACAGATGGAGTTCCCGAATTTAAGTTTGAAGAAACAGAAAAAAACTTTGGAGAATTAATTCAAGGAGAAAAAGCATCACATATTTTTGAATTTACTAATGTAGGAAACGCTCCTTTAGTAATTGATAATATAAAAACAAGTTGTGGATGCACTGTTCCTGAATATACTGAAAAACCTATTGAACCAAATGAAAAAGGCGAAATTAAAATAACTTTTAATACGGCAGGTAAGAAAGGAAGCCAACATAAAAGTATAACTATACTTTCAAATACCGAAAATTTTGAATTAGTTATAAAAGCAAAAGTAGTAGCTCAAGGAGAGTGAAAAAATTAAAATAACCTATAAATTACATATAAACAATTAAAAATGAACAACTTATTATTTATACTACTAATGGGTGGTCCTATGGGAGGAGGTAAAGAAGGCGGAGGAAGTCCATACTCAATGTTAATTATGATGGGACTACTTGTGGTAGTTTTTTATTTTTTCATGATTAGACCACAAATGAAAAAACAAAAAGACCTGAAAAAATTTAGAGAAGAGCTTAAAGAAGGAGATAAAGTTATTACTGTTGGAGGAATTTATGGAAAAATAACTAAAATTAAAGAAGAAGCTGTAATAATTGAAGTAGAAGGAAGTACAAAACTAAAAGTTTCTAAAAATGGACTTGTAAAAGACAATGCAAGTGTAATTCAAGGAAAATAATATAACAAAAAAACAATTGATAATAAATAAGAAAAAATTATCAATTGTTTTTATTTCTTAATTTTCAAATACTAATAAATTGCAAAAACTCACATATTTTTTCTTCCGATACTTAATCATAGTTTTTTATTTCACTCCTTTTTGGTATCTTTATTTATTATCAGATATTTTTGCTTTCATACTTTTTTATTTTATACCTTATCGTAAAAAAGTGGTACTTACCAATCTGAAAAATTCATTTCCTAATAAAAGTAATAAAGAAATTAATAAAATAGCTCGTGAATTTTATAAACATTTGATAGATTTAATTTTTGAAAGTCTAAAAGGATATACATTACCTTTTGAAAAGATTAGTAAACGTTACAAAATTGAAAATCCAGATTTGCTATATAAATTTACGGAACAAGGAAAAGACACAATCGCAGCTGCTGGGCATTATGGCAATTGGGAGTGGGGGACAATTGTTTTGCCTCAAATAATAAATCAAGATTTTAAAATTATCTACAAACCATTGTCTAACAAATACATAAATGATTATTTGAAAAAAAGTAGAGCGAAAAATAAAGGGGAACTTGTCTCAATGAAATTAACACGTAGAATTTTTTCGCATCAAAAAGACAAACCGCTTACTGCAGTAATGCTTGGCGACCAAAGTCCTTCAAATAAGAAAAAAGCGATTTGGGTTAATTTTCTTAATCAAGATACTGCTTGCATTCATGGAATTGAATTTTATTCGAAGTTTTTTAATACTCCTGTTATCTTTTTCAACATAAATAAAGTGAAGCGTGGACATTATGAGGTTGACTATGAATTGCTTACAGACAAACCTAATGAATTGGAAGAAGGTAAACTTACACAAATGTATATGAATCTTTTAGAAAAATGTATTCTAAAAAAGCCAGAATATTACCTTTGGTCTCACAAACGTTGGAAACATAAAAGATAAGGAATGATACGATTATTCAATGGTTCAATTATGTGATTATAAACCAATAGGTTAAAAAAGTACAAATATGTAAAAACTTTTGTAGGCGTGCTTATTTAACTACTTAACTGCAACTCTCTTTACTGAAATTCAGCAAAATTGCGAAAAATAAAAATTGTTTAAATAAAAAACGTTTTTCCAAACTCAAACTTGGGTAGTCCCTACAAAACAGTGTTGGTATGACTATCAATTAGTTACAAAACGGGGT
>JAOZTW010000449.1 GCA_029938985.1 Bacteroidales bacterium
CATGCTATTTAGACGTTTCCAAGTCCCCTATTTTTTGCCATAAGGCAAAAAATAAAGGACGTTGGAAAGTCTTTTCGTATAATAAATATTTTAGAAACTTACGTCTTAATACAATAGTTTATTTTATACCTCTTTGGGTAGCTGCATTTTGATACCTTCTTGCATAAATATTATGTTGTGCCAATGAATTTGTAAAATAATGATAACCAGAAAAATCCTCTTTTGCACACATATAAATATAATTGTTTTTATCAAAATCAAGAACAGCATCAATTGCTCTTTTTTCTGGTAAGTTAATTGGTCCTGGAGGTAAGCCCACGTTTTGGTAGGTATTATAAGGAGATTTTATTTCTTTATGCCAATTATAAACTCGCTTAATAGTAAAATCTTTATTGGCATAAATTAGTGTAGGGTCTGATTGTAAGGGAATACCACGCTGTATTCTATTTATATACAGTCCAGCGATAATATATTGTTCACTATGTTGTATGCTTTGCTCGGCCTGTACAATGGAGGCAAGAACAGAAACGCCCTCTTTGCTCAAGCCTGTTTGTTCTAATTTTGACATGCGTGTTTCGTTCCAAAATTTATTATATTGAGTTTGCATTTTATCAAAAAATTCAGAAAGCGAAGTGTTCCAGTTAAATTCGTAAGTATCAGGAAGAAACATTATTAAAATGGTTTCCATGTTAAAACCGTATTTTTCTATAAAATCTTTATTGTTCAACGCTTCAAGAATAGTTATTGAGTCAAGTTCAATATTTTTGGCTACTTTGCCAGCCAAGTCTTCTTTAAGTCTAACATTATTAAAAGTTACCTTAACAGACGTTTGGTTGCCTGAGCGTAACAAATCTACTAATTCGTTGTTGCTCATATTGTTTTTAATAGTATAGCAACCCGATTTTACAAGATTATGATAGTTTTTTTGTTTTATAACCCACTCTAAACTAATTTTATCTGTAATAATATTTAAACCATAAAGCGAATCCAACACTTGTTCGTAAGTAGAATTTGTTGGGATATACAAACTGACCTCTGATTTGCCATCAATAGAAACATTTGAGTTATATATTTTTGTGTAAAAATAGTAACCAGCTATTGAAACTGCTATAACAGTTATTATCAGAACTATTAAAAAATATATTATTGCTTTTTTCATCTTTTAAATTTTGAAGTTCAATCATCGCCTTGTAAGGAGAAGATTTTAATGCGTTAACTATAAAAATCCCTAAATGAGGATTTCATTTTACAAAAGTATAAAAAAATAGGAAAAAAGATTTTAAAAGTGATTTTTTTGTAAAATAATAATTTTTTTTTTGGCAAGAAAATTGTAGATTTAAACAAATTAATAATCTAAATATTAAAACATTAAATTATGAAAAAGTTAACACGATTTTTTTTTGTAGCTATATTATTTTTTAGTTTTCAACAGTCTATATTTTCACAAACACAAGAAGAAGATATGGCAAAAGCAAGAACTCATTTTAATAATGCAAGGCAATTTGAACAAGAAGCAAAACTAGATGATGCACTTTCAAATTATTTGGAGGCATCAAGTATTTATAAAAAATATGAAGTATGGAAAAACTATCTAATATGCGAACTAAGTGCTTCTAATTTAATGACTTTTCAGGCAGACTATGAAAACGCCTTGAGTCATTTGATTGAGATAGAAAGTAAAAGTACAGAAATTTATGGAGAAACAACAAGTTTTGTTGCAGCTGTTTATCATTCACTTGGAGAGGTTTATTACCAAAAAGCAGAAAATAATAAATCATTAGAATATTTTGATAAATGCTTGCTAATAAAAATGGGATTGCATGGCGATTATTCCGTTGAAGTTGCTGTTGTTTACAATAGTATTGCAAATGTTTATGCAAAAATTGGTAGGTATGAAATGGCACTTGATTACTACCTATTAAATGTAGCAATAATAAAAAGTTTGCATGGCAAAAATCATCAAGACTTGGGGGTAACATATACAAATATTGCAAATATTTACAACAGTAGAGGTGAGTATGATAAAGCAATTGAATATAAAGAAACTGTAATAAAATTAATGTCAAATTATTACGGCGAAAATAATCCAGAAGTTGCTGAGGCTTATAGTGGAATTGGAAATGCTTATATTGAAAAAAAAGAATATGAAACGGCAAAAGAATACATTTTAAAAGCAATAAAATTAAAAGAAATTGTTTATGGAGAAGGACATCTAAAAGTGGCAGATGAATATGTAAATCTTGGTATTATTTACAATAAAATTGATAACTTGGATATGTCAATACAATATTATTTTGTAGCTCTTGACATCTATACTGCTATACTTGGCGACAAACACCCCGAAGTAGCAGCTGTTTATAATAATATTGGATTAGTTTGTAATCAGCAAGGTAGCTATTCGCAGGCACTTGAATATTATGAGACAGCTTTAAAAATAAAAAATGAAAGTTTGGGAGAAATGAATCCTGAAACAGCGTCTATATATACTAATATTGGAGAAATGTATTTTCGCAACAATGAGAACGAAAAAGCAATAGAAAATTATAATAAAGCTATAACAATTAATAAATCAATATTTGGAATCCACCACCCAAACATTGTTGAACCATATTCAAGTATTGCAAATATCTATTTTAACAACAACGACTTCGAGCAAGCACTCCAATATTTTCAATATAGTATAATTGGTAATATCAATGGTTTTACAAGTACAGATTATTATGTTATTTCGCCTGTTGATAAATTTTATGATAGTTTTAAATATTTGAGATCTTTGCACGGAAAAGCAAGATCTTTTTATTTAAAATATGAAAATAAGAAAAAATTAAACGATTTAGAATATGCTTTAAATACGTTTCTTGCATGCGACTCTTTAATTAGTATTTTGCGTAAAGTTACAACTGCCGAAAAAGACAAAATAGCACTTGGAGAAATTACCACCGAAATATACGAAAACGCCATAATATCTTGTATTGCGTTAAATAAAAAAACTAAAAAAGATAAATACAATGAGATAGCGTTTTATTTTTCTGAAAGAAACAAATCAGGAACACTTTTGCAAGCATTGGCAGGTGCCAAAGCCCAACGATTTGCAGGAATACCAGACACGCTTTTAGAACAAGAAAAATCTATTAGAATGAAAATAACATATTATGAGCAAATGTTGGCAGAGTTAGTAGATTACTCAAAAGAACAATTTTATAGAGATAATATATTTAAACTTAACAAACAATATCAAGAGTTGATAACTTATTTTGAAGTAAATTATCCAAAATATTATCAAATGAAATATGATAATAAATTTGCATCAGTATCAGATATACAATCAACTATTAACGATAACACTGCTATGCTTAACTATTTTGTTGGAGAAAATAATATTTTCTTATTTGTTGTTACAAAAAAAGGTTTATCTGTTTACAATAGTAACAAAATTGAAGATTTTGATAAAAATGTAGAGACCTTTAATAGTGTAATTCTTTCCTATTATCCCGAAGATGTAAAAGAATATCAAGAATTAGCATTTATTTTGTATGATCAATTATTACCAGTAAATTTACCAAAAAAAATTGAAAAACTTATTGTTATTCCAGATGGCATTCTTGGTACTATTTCGTTTGAAGCTTTATTTTACGAAGAATATAACGGAGAGCTTAAAGAATATGTTTCGTTTCCTTTTTTAATAAAAAAATATAATATTTGTTATTCGTATTCTGCAAATTTATTTTATTCAATTTTTAATCAAAACAACTCTCAATATACCCAAAATAGACCTAGCAAGGAATGGTTTGGCATAGCACCTGTATTTAGAGAAGACAATCCTCTTGTGGTTAACTACGAAGATATTACAACTATTGAGGGTACAGAAACAGAAGTTAATACTATTCAAGGAGAATTTAAAACAAAGAAATTTACAGCCGAAAAACTGTTAAACAAAAACGCTTCGGAAACAGAATTTAAAAAACTTGATATTGATAATTATAAAATAATTCATATTGCTACTCACGGTATTGCAAATTCGGAAATGCCTGAGTTGTCGGCTATTTTATTATCAAAAAATCCAAACACTGAGGATAATGGAATTCTTTATGCTGGCGAAATTTATAATATTCAACTAAATTCAGACCTTGTGGTATTATCGGCTTGTGAAACAGCACTTGGTAAAATATCAAAAGGCGAGGGAGTTATTGGTTTGTCAAGAGCTATTTTGTATGCTGGCTCTCGCAATATGATGCTCTCGCTATGGAAAGTTGCAGATAAAGCAACTATGCAAGTTATGATATATTTTTATCAAAAATTACTTGAAGAAAATAACGATTTTGATGAAATGCCTGAATTTTCAACTGCTCTACATAATGCCAAAATGCAAATTATTGAAGAAGGAAAATATGCACACCCTTATTTTTGGTCATCGTTTATTTTAATAGGAAATTAAAATTATTCAATGGTTCAATAATGTGATTATAAACCAGCAGATTAGAAAAATACAAATGTGTAAAAACTTTTGTATGGATACTTATTATATTTGTTAAGCTATTTTTTATATTTTTATTTGCAAAAAATTATAACACTACAAACAATTTAATATCAGTTGCCACGCTTTAAAAAACGTGGCAACTGATATTAAAAAACGCATATTAAAACAAATAATAACCATTTAAACTTATTCTTTTGAATTTTATATTATTAACTGAAAAGTTGGGAAAACTTTTTTTGTAATATTTATCTGTCTGTTTTTCAAAGAAAAAACAATCTCCTGTATTAAGACTTAAGTACATAGAGTAATGTTTTTTGGGTGTAATAACCTTTTTTGTAATAAAAATCTTCAAATTTGCACTTTTCATGCTATT
>JAOZTW010000450.1 GCA_029938985.1 Bacteroidales bacterium
CCACTTGTAAAATGCTTACAGTACGCTAATTAAGTGTTATTTATAAAAACTTAATGTATTGATTATCTGGGAGTTATGTTTTCAATAGAAAACTACAACTATCTAATAATATGGTAAATATGAAGGCAAAAACTTTAGTTAAAGAATTATCGGCATTTTTCATAAATACAGATTACAGCGTTATTTTGATTATTTTAAAATCCTCATTTACAATAGTAAACTGCGGTATTTAAAAAATAAAAATGCCTTGTACTTTACACTTATGAAAAACACCAAAAATCAAACCATGCAAGTACTTTAAATACCTGTTTTTTTTGATTATTACTTTTAAAAGCCCTAACTAACTCTACTTATGAAAATAAATTGTATAATTGTAGACGATGAGTATATTTCAAGACTTTTGATTGAAAAATTTGTATCTAAAACCAAAAATATGAATTTAATTGCATCTTATTCAAGTGCAGTTGAAGCAATTAACAATATTGATGAAATAGATGACATTGACCTAATTTTTCTTGATATAGAAATGCCTGGAATGACTGGAATAGAATTTATTACACATTTTAATAAACTGCCACAAATAATAATTGTATCAGCTCAAGAAAAATATGCTATTGATGCAATTAAATATGGTGTGGCTGATTATATATTAAAACCTATTTCTTATGCACGCTTTGCAAAAGCAGTTGAGCGAGTGAGAGAACGAATTGAAAAAGTGTCTATTGTAGATACAAACCAAAATGATGGAGTTTTTATAAAAGAAAACAATTCATCTTATGTTAGAGTAAAATATTCGGATATACTATGGATAGAAGCACTTGAAAACTACATTACTATAACTACTGAAAAATCTAAATATACTATACATTTTACAATGAAATCTTTTGAAACCAAGCTACCTTCAAATATTTTTATTCGTTTACATAGGTCTTATATAGTAAATTACAAAAAAATAGAGGCTATAGCCGACAACGAAGCTATAATAAAACATAACAAAAAACAAAAAAAGTTTCCTATTGCTAAAACATACAGAGAGCAACTTCTTGAAAAATTAAATTTTATTAGCAAATAACTTAAACAATAATAATAACTTAAATTACTAACAATAAAACAATTAATTATGAAAAAAATCACAATCATTTCAACAATACTATTTTTATCTGTTGTAGGTTTTTCGCAAGACGTAATGCCTGACACTTACGATGGAGTAGCACAAAGTAACAAACAAAAAATTTTTATTGACAATTTTGATGATAATAGGTATTACTGGATAAAAGAAAGTTCTCCAAATACGCATAGAATTGCAGACGGATATTTATTTTTTGCTAATGATTTTGGATTTCCATTTATTGATGGAAAACCAATAAATTTTGATGCAAACAAAAACTTTGAGTTTGAAGCAAAAATAAAATTTGTAAGTGGCGATGTAGAAGATTTTAATGGATTATTTATTGGACAATTAATTTTTGGAGATAAATATTTTTATGGTTTTTCATCTATGGGAAAATACAAAATTGAAAAAGAAACAGGTTTACAAACCGAAACAATAGTACCAGAAACAGCATTATCTTCAATAAATAAAACAGCAGAAAATACTCTAACTATCCGAAAATATGGAGATAAATATTATTTTTTCCTAAACAAAACACTAATTCATGAAATGCCTTATGAAACACTTCCTGGTAATTATATTGGATTTAATGTATCTAAAAAAACTCTTATTAGAGTAAATTATATTCGTTTACACTATATAAAAGACTGATAAAAAATTATAAAATCTCTAATTCAAAATCATTAATTAATATTGTAAAAAATGAAATACGACAAACAGGTTTTTGATATTATTGAAAAAGAACATCAAAGACAACTAAACGGCATTGAATTGATTGCTTCTGAAAACTTTGTTAGTGAGCAGGTTTTAAAAGCTATGGGGTCGGTAATGACAAACAAATACGCAGAAGGATATCCAGGTAAAAGATATTATGGTGGTTGCCAGTTTGTTGACCAAACAGAGCAACTCGCTATTGACCGTTTAAACGAACTGTATGGAGCTGAGTGGTCAAATGTACAACCACACTCAGGTGCATCAGCAAATTTTGCAGTAATGACGGCTATATTAAATCCTGGTGATTCATTTCTTGGTTTAGACCTTTCGCATGGAGGACATTTAACGCATGGTTCGTTTGTAAATTACTCTGGAATACTCTACAAACCAATTGCTTATTCGTTAAATAAAGTAACAGAAACAGTGGATTATGACATGATGGAAAAACTTGCATTAGAGCATAAACCAAAATTAATTCTTGGTGGAGCATCGGCATATTCAAGAGACTGGGATTATGAGCGAATGAGAGCAATTGCAGACAAAATTGGTGCTTTGCTTTGGTTTGATATAGCACATCCTGCTGGGCTGATTGCCAAAGGCTTGTTGAAAAATCCATTTCCACATTGTCATATACTTACTTCTACAACACATAAAACGTTACGAGGTCCAAGAGGTGGTATTATTATGATGCACAAAAACTTTAACAATCCACTTGGTATAAAAACGCCAAAAGGAAAAACTAAATCAATGGGAGCAGTATTAAATTCATCTGTTTTTCCTGGTTCGCAAGGAGGACCTTTGGAGCATGTTATTGCGGCCAAAGCAGTTGCATTCTCAGAGGCACTTACAGACGAATTTAAAGAATATCAAATACAAGTACAAAAAAATGCCAAAGTTATGGCAGATGAATTTTTGAAATTGAACTATAAAGTGGTTTCAAAAGGTACAGATAACCACTCTTTATTGATTGATTTACGTCAAAATTTCCCTGATATAACTGGTAAAGTATTAGAGAATACCTTAGTTAAAGCAGATATTACAATTAATAAAAATATGGTTCCATTTGATTCTCGTTCGCCATTTACTACTTCTGGAATTAGAGTTGGAACTTCTGCTATAACAACAAGAGGTGTTGTAGAGACTGATATTGTGAAAATTGTAGGTTTGATTGATAAAGTAATTAGCAATGTAGAAGACGATAATATTATTGAAGAAGTAAGAAAAGATACAAACGAAATGATGAGCAAATTTCCTTTATTCAAAACTTAATTGTTAATTAGGAATTAAGAATTTCGGCGTTTTTCACGAGTATCAATTTCTTCGTTACTTTTGAAATATTAAAATGCTCATTTACAAAGGTAAACTTTAATTCTAATATTTAAAAAAAGCCTTGAACTTGACTCTCGTGAAAAACGCCAGAATTTCTAATTCTTAATTCTTAATTTTTTATGGATTTCCACTAACTTCTTTACTATAAACGTGTACAAAACCAGATACAACTCTTGTCTCAAGCCCAGTAAGTCTTTGTTCGTAAACATCACAAATATAGTAATAAACTCCATCTTCAACTAATTTATTTGAATCTTTATGTTTCCCATTCCAGTTAATATCAGGGTCTTCTGTTTCAAAAACTAAATTTCCCCAACGATTATATATTTTCATATCAACTTTTTCAACAAATTTATATGGAAAAGGGTGAAACAAATCATTTGTTCCATCTCCATTTGGAGTTATTATGTTTGGAAGTTCATAGTAGGTACAATTATCAATGCAAACCTTTTCAACACAAACACTTTCGTTTCCAGCCGAATCAACTGCGGTTACAATATAGCAAGCTGCAAGTGTACTTTCAGGATAATGATAATAAGAATAAATATTTGGGTCTTCTATTGTTTCAATTAGTTCAAATTCTCCATCTAACCTATTGGTGTAAAATATTTTAAATTTATCAAGACTTTCGGCACAGGTGTCAGCCGAGAACGACCAAGATAACACATTTCTTAAATCTTCGCACTGGCTCTCAACATTCATGTTGGGACAACATGGTGCAACAGTGTCAATTGGAGTTCCGCAGGCTATTTGTGAAAAATTTATTATAGGGTCTGGTAAACTATCTGCCGAATAATAGCTAATACTTTTCACCTTATAGCAATATTCCTTTTCATTTTTCAAACCTAAATCGGTATAAAAATTTTCTTCCATAAATCCAATAGAATCAAAATCCATTGTTATTTCATTTTGTCTATAAATTGTGTAACTTTCATTTTCCCAAGGCACATTTTCCTCAACAGTGAGTGTCAACTTTTTGTTAGCAGCCGTTATTGATAAAAAAGGAGATGAAGCATAAGTTGGTTCTCCTACTGAATTCCAAACATCGTTTTCAGAATTATAATTTGACATAATCAATTTATAAATTGATGGATTATCATTTGTATTTACCAATGTCTCTATGTAACTGGTGTTTTCAAGTCCATAAACTTCAATTGGTCCTTGATAAAAACTCCCATACAAATCTCTTGAATAATACAAAGAATATTTGAATGGAGGTTTTATTACGGTGGTATCAAGATTTATTGGTTTTCTCCAATTAATATATATTTCGCCATCATCTGTGTCTGTTTCTAAAATGGAGTTATTTAGCAGAATTGGCATTCCTTCAACTAATTCTACACAAGCTATTTCCGAAACTATTCCATTAAGATTATTGTTAAAAACAGATACAATTCTATAACAATAATAAAAACCATGTGAGAGTCCATATCCGTTTTCATCATCAACAAAAGTAGTATCATTAATATTGTTTGTAGTTCCTATCAATTCGTAATCCCAGTCAGATGGCATTCCTGTTATACATTCTTCAACTGTATTATTATCAAACTGTTTCTTTCTATATATTTTATAACCAGTTGTATTACTACATCTATTTTTTAGCCAGCTTATAAATATTGTTGAATTACTTGGTATTAAATCTACAATTTCGGTAGCAGGACCCACAATTTTTATACTTGT
>JAOZTW010000974.1 GCA_029938985.1 Bacteroidales bacterium
TTCTTCAAAAAAATATGCAAATATCCTGATATTATTATATTTATTGAATTGTTAAGTGAAAAAGAAAAAACAACAAGCCCAAACTACGTCTTTATTTTGCCCTTTTACTGCTTTGAAAAACATTTAAATAGCTCGCTATTTGCAGATTTGTTTAAATAATAG
The DNA here is from genome assembly GCA_029938985.1 of Bacteroidales bacterium. Lineage (GTDB taxonomy): Bacteria > Bacteroidota > Bacteroidia > Bacteroidales > JAOZQN01 > JAOZQN01. The sequence goes on from JAOZTW010000974.1 coordinate 163, forward strand.
AAGAACAAAAAAACGGCGTATCCTGGAGTTACTTATTATTTCATTTTCACTTATATAAAAAAACATGTTTTATAATATTTTTTTTAGCAAATTTGCTAATTAAATAAAATTTTCATTATTTAATGAATTTCTACAAACTATTAAAAATAAATAGATTAATAAAAAGTCATAGACTAAAATTTTTTGGAATATTTATTTTTCATTTGCTTAAAAAAAAATATTTATATCTCAATATTGACCCTATATTAAAATGTAATTTGAGATGTAAAATGTGTTACTTCAGCGACAGTAGCAACCCACAAAAAGCCGAAGGAAAATTAACACGCAAAGATATTGATAGAATGGCGGAATTAATATTTAATCGTGTATTGAAATTACAAATAGGTTGTGCTGCCGAACCTACTGTTTATAAAGATTTTCCATATTTAATTGAAAAAGGAAAACAATATAATATACCTAATATTTCGTTAACAACAAATGCAAATTTGCTTAACGAAAAATTAATTAATAAACTTATAGATACAAAATTAGATGAAATAATTATTTCGTTACATGGAGTACGAAAAGAGACTTACGAGTATTTTATGACTAATGCGTCGCACGAAAAATTTGTAAAAAATCTAACATTATTAGATAAACTAAAAAATGAAAAAAATACTACTTATCCAAATATAAGAATAAATTACACTGTTAATGAGGATAATAGTGAGGACTTGAAGTATTTTTTTGATTTATTTGATAAAATTAAAATATCAACTATTCAATTGCGACCTATAAGAAAAATTGGAAATTCGAAATACAATAAATTTTCTATAGATAATAAAATTGAAGAATTAAATATAATAATTAAGGAGTTGGCAGAAGAATGTAATAAAAGAGGAATAACATTTTTATCGCCAGATTTAACTGTAAGAGAGACTACAAAAACTTTGAATTTATCAAGCTTAATAAGATTTGCTGTTTATAAATATGTGTCTCCAAAAGTTTTTCTATACTCTGATTTTAAATGGCGAGAAGAAACTTATGAAGAATATTGCAAAAGAAAAAAATATTCAAAACAATTATTTCAATATATTTTTACAAGAAGAAAAAATTTGAGAACAACAAAAGATAGTTTGAATTATGATATTACATAACGAGAATTAGGAATAAACTTTGTTTAAAAAAACAAATTTGGCGTTTTTCATAAGTATAAAGCACA
>JAOZTW010000451.1 GCA_029938985.1 Bacteroidales bacterium
ATTTTATAAATTATTGATAATCAATATAAAATGAAAGCAAAAACTTTAGTAATTACTTAAATTTTCTAAACTTTCCTTGAATTTTGGTTCTTGTGCTGTCTCTAAAATTATGTTTTCAATATTTTGTATTTCATCTTTTTCTAACTTATCTGACTTTAATAAATATCTGTGTTTTTTGTATAATTTTGATATAAAACTTTTAAATTTATCCAAACATTTATTCCAGTTTGTTTCTTTTATGTTTTTTAATGAAATATTTATTACGGGGTATTTATTTTGATGTTTTTCACAAAAATCTATTTTTTTAGATATTTCAAATTCAGAGAACAGTTTTTCACTATCTGTTTTTCTAATATCAAAAAAATGTTCAATCATTGATAAATTAAGCGTTTTACCAAAGCGTTTTGGACGGGTGATTAATGATACATAAGCTCCTTTGGTTAAAAAATCATAAATAAACACAGTTTTATCTACAAAATAATTATTATCTGCAACTATGTCTTTAAAATCTGATTTCCCTATTTCTAATGTTTTTTTTGTCATTTTATTTTAAATTAGCGATAAAATATGTTTTATCTGATTTAATTTCATAGTGATTACTTTTTTTGTCAACAAGGTCAATAATAATTTCAAATTCAAGAATTTTATTTCTATAACTATGTGTAGCGATGCTTATTGGTATTTTACAAAACACCACATTGCCCGATTTTATTAGTTCTTTATCTGTTTGAAAGCTATAAGCTTTTTTATCATCTAAAAATTCTACTTGCGATAGTTTCATTTCATGACTCATGCTTTTATACAAATTATATTCTGCTTTATTTGCTTTGGCATCAAAAGTAGATATTATTTTAATTACATAACCAGAGAAATACAAATTTTTTTTATTTGTGTTTTCTATATTAAAATTAATATCTATCTTTTGATTCGCAATATTAATACTTCCTGTTTGTGTAGGAGAAAGTTCTGTTATTGTTTCATTGTAAGGAGTTCCATATTTACTGTTCATATCTTCTCCGTTTGGGTCGGTTACAAATTTCCATTTATTGTTGGTAAAAATAAATTTATCATTAAAAATATTTACAGTGTGATATTCCGCAAACAGCAAGCCAACAGAATCTGGGTGAACAGCAGGTTCGTTGTCCCCTGAATTGTTTACAAATATTTCGCTTCCTACGTATTTTGGAATAACCGAGTTTTTATTTATATTTTGGTTATAAATATTGTTTACAATAGAGTAAGTAAAAAACAAAATTAATAAAAAACCTATAGGAAGAGCTATAAATTTTGTAATTATTTTTTTCCAGCCTGTTATACCTACTTTTGTTGTTTTTTGAGCCTCTTTGGGCTTTATTTGTTCTTCTTTTTTATGTGCCTCTTCTTTTAAACCAACAACTATATTGTTTATCGCCTGTTTTTTTATCTCATATTCTTGTTGTTCTTTTTTCTTTGCTTCTTCTTTTAGCTCATTTTCTTTTTGTTCTTTTTGCCAAACCACATATTGTTCAAGAGTTTTAATAGGATATTCAAAAACTAATGCTATAAATTTCAACCCAGATTCGTAGGGCATTGAATCGCCATTATAAAAATTAACAATTGAACGAGGACGACCATTAATTAGCTCTATTTTTTTTTTCAAACTAATATCGTTATCTAACTTATAGTGGGCTTCTATTGCCTGTATTTTTAACTGATTAGTATTTTCTTCTAATATTTTACCAAAATATTTTTGATAATTAGTTTGAGTAGAAGGAAATTCTCCAAACAATCCTATTTCCCAATCAGAGGGAGCTTTTTTGTTTTCTCTCAAATAGCTTGCAAAATGTTCTTTTGTTTGTTTTCTATTATTCATAATATGTTTTTTTAAATTTATTTTTTCATTTTTGCAAATATATAATTTTTTTTATAAAAAAATTAAAATGTGGATATTTTTTATTTTTTTATTTTTCAAATAAAAAAACTCATAACATCTATTCCTGTATTTTTACTGTATTCTTGTCTTATTTCTTGTATTCTTGCTGTATTCTTACTGCATTCTCTGTGTTTTCCATGTTTTTAAAGTATTTCTATAGTAATGTTTTTGTAAAGTTGGAAACAGAAAAAAATGATATTAAATTTGCAATATCAATTTTTAATATAATCAACCTTTTTATTATTAATCTTTAAATTTAAAAAACGATGTTAAAAAAATCTTTTTATTTACTCATAGGAGTAATTATGTTATTAAGCGTTGCAAGTTGCGACAAAATACTTGATGATCCAGATGATAACACATCTGCAAATGGAGTTGGCGAACACACATATTTGTCCTACACAAATATTAGTCTTGGAACAGAAGCAACCTCGTCGTATGCTAGTTTTGTAAACACAACAGATGGTCAAACAGTAAACGAAGTTGCTGCCTCATCAGATGCCGCAGATATTGATTTTGGGTTCTATTATCAGAACAAACACTATCTTTGGGCAGTTGATGCACACCCAAGTTTGACAGAAACTTGGGCAACAAAAACGAGTACCAAATTTTCTAACGCCAGCACTCCACTTGCAGAATGGGACGAAATAGACGATTCCTATTTCTCGACAGACACACAAGGTGGCGAACCATCGGCAAGCAGTATAGATTGCACTATTCCACAAATTATTTTCTTTAAAAATGCACAAGGAAAATATGGTTTTATAAAAATTGTAAAATCGGCACAATACACAGGAACAGGTGGCTTCAACTATACTACCGAAATGGAAATTAAAATTCAAATATAATATTTTTTAACCAAGTCCTTTATTCCAAAAATAAAGGGCTTCTAAACAATTAAAATTATGAAAAAAATAATCTTAATAATTTATTTAATTTCATTAAATATAATTTTATTTTCCCAAACAAGAAACGTCACAATTACTTCGTATAGTCCATCAATACCTTGGATATTTTGTGATGGAGAAAATATTACATTCCATTTTGAGTTTACAGGTGCAAGTTCTTATGGTGTTGGATGGTGGGTTAGAGATATTGACAATAATTTTATAATAAGTAGTGGTGAAGAAGCTATACATGTTTATGATAATTATTATGAATTTACATTGTATAATGTAGGAGCTTTAATAGGTTCAGTTGGCTTTTTAGCTAGAGACTGGGAAGATTATTATGACGACCATGGTTTACAAAATAATGTTTCAATAATATCTGAACCTATAAATATAAATTCAGGTTCTAATGCTGAAATTTGTAATAATTCTTATACTTTTAATGCAAATGCTGTTAGTGATGCCGTAGGCACATGGACTATACAATCACAAGCGGTAACTTTTAGTGATATACATGATAGTAATGCGACTGCATATAATATTCCGAGCGGAGTAAATATTTTCACTTGGACAGTTGAAAATGACTGTGGTTCTGATTATGATAATGTTACAATAACACGAGAAGAAGAACCAAACATTTCTACACACCCACAAAGTCAAACAATTGACGAAGGAGGTTATGTTAGTTTTTCAGTTGTAGCTAGTGATGCAAGTTCATATCAATGGAAGAAAAATGGGAGTAATATTTCAGGAGCAAGCTCATCAACATATCAAATAACATCAGTAACAGAGTCTGATGCGGGAACTTATGCCTGTGTAGTATCAAATGATTGTGGAAACGTTACAAGTAATAATGCCGTATTGACAGTAAATGCAACATCAAGTATTTCAAGTAACATTTCGGATATTGAAATTTATCCAAATCCGTCAAATGGTATCATAAATATTGAAGCAAACGAAGAGATTTTAATTAAAATATATTCGCTTTCAGGAATTAAAGTTTATGAACAAACTGTAAATCAAAAAAGTAGAACTATTGATTTAAGTAATTTGTCAAATGGAGTATATTTTCTTAATTCCAATTACAAGAATACAATTATTAACAAAAAAATTATTATTAATCATTAAAACTTAAAAATTATGAAAAGAATATTTTTCTTTGTAATAGCATCTCTTATGCTATTTGTAGTAACAAGTTGCGACAAAATATTTGTAAACACTGATAGTGGCACACGAATAGAAGTTGTTGTAACAGTAGATGGCGAACCAGCATCAGGAGTTCATGGTTTTTTATACGAAAGTTCATCAGAATGTTCGTCAGACGACACAGGTGCTTCGGCACGTCAAGAGGCAGTTTCAACGGATGATGATTGTATTTTTGGAGAACTTGAAGAAGATAAAACTTACAATGTAAAAGTTCAAGCAGGCGATTTAACAAGTTCGTGCAGAAGTATTACAACAAAATTGGACGAAATGGTTACTCTAACTGTTAATTTATAAATTAAAACAAATGAAAAAAACAGCAGTATTAATTTTTGCATTATTCCTTTTTATAGGAACTTATGCACAGGAAATTTCAAGTTCACAAATAGAGACGGCAAGCAATTATGCTCGCACATTTGCAAAAAATATAATGTGGCAATGTGATAAATTTCATAATCAAAGAAACTTAAAAACAGCTATTAAAGATGTAAGTCTTTATGAAAGCAATGGTTCTACAAAATACAAAATAGAACTAACCATAAGTTGGTATGAAGGAAGTAGTTACGAAAATATCTACTACGAGTTTGGCGGAACTTTGATTGTAGATTTATACGGTTCAAGTGGTTTGTTTTTAATAAATCATAAAAAAGAGCCAGCTCCGTTTGGTATTGGAGTTTGCTCCGAAGAGCTTAATGCAGACTTAGTAGAACAGGTAAAATATGTATGTGAGGGAGCAAAATGGGCTATTGTAATAAATATGTAATAGTCTTGATATTAATTAAATAAAAGGCTACCCGTTTAAAGTTGGAT
>JAOZTW010000452.1 GCA_029938985.1 Bacteroidales bacterium
TGATTATAAAACAAGAGTTAAAATAGGAAAATATTGGTTAAAACTTGTAGATTACCATGGCCAAAAATATAATGAAACAAAACAAACTGATGGTATAGAATATGAATTAGAAATGTATAAACAACCCTCTTTTAACTCTTTTTCTATAAACTATCCTAAAATAGAAGATGGAGATACAGAAAATGAAAAAATTTTAAAATCAATAGAAATAAGCGATAAAAAAGCCTATCAATTTCTAAACGTAATAAAAGGAAAAGTATTAGATGGTGTAAAATTATACAATTTCATGATAAATTCAGACAAATCTGGACTAAATGAAAAACTTTCAATTATTACTCCACACCAACAATTTATTGATTCTGCAAGATCAGATTTTATTGCTTGGTTTGAAACCTTATATAGTATTCCAGCAGATGAAAACGACTCCTCTTGGGACAAAAACTGTATGGAATATAATTTCTCATGTTCTATGCCCGACCAGAAAGATAAAAATGAAAATATTACAAGCAGAACTGTTCTAACAGCTGACGGACATAGTCATGGACATTTAGACTGGTATTCTTTTAATATTGAAGATAATATAGGAAATAACGACACACTAATTATTCCAGATGAAACAAAACACCCTTCTTTATTAGAAGCCGAAAATATAAAAACAAAAATAATTTCCCATATTCCAAGTGATCTAAGTTTTAAAGGAATGCCAAAATCAAGATGGTGGGAGTTTGAAGATGGTAGTGTTAATTTTGGAGATATTGATGCAGGTCCAACTGATATAGCAAAAACAGTGTTACTCGAATTCGCACTTTCTTACAGCAATGATTGGATGTGTATTCCATATCCAGTACCTGTTGGTAGCCTTTCTGAGGTTAAAGGTTTAGTAGTAACTAATGTCTTTGGCGAAAGAACTTGGATTGAGCCTGCTGGACTTGATGAAGAAGAAAATTGGATGAGATGGAATATGTTTACACTAACTTCAAATGACTATCTTACTACTAATAAATCTGTTAAAAATGCTGATATAAGATTATTTGTTCCTCCTGCAATAAATAAAGCAATGGAAAGTGCTCCTATTGAAAAGATTTATTTTTTAAGAGACGAAATGAGTAATCTTGTTTGGAGTATAGAAAAAGAAGTTCCAAGTATGTTAGGCAAGTCCCTTAACGGTAAAGATGCAGCTTTTGATTATACTCAACAGTTAATGAAATTAAATACGGACGTTGCAGTTAATGAAAAAAATGAAGGAAATAACGAAATGGTTATTGAAGAAAATAAAATTGAATTAGAATACACATTAGGAAACCCTATTCCTGCTAACTGGATACCATTTATTCCTGTAAAAAAAGAAGCTGATTATAATAAATTAATTTTACAAAGAGCTTCGTTTCCAATGCTAATCGATTCTATTGACCCTAAAAGTGTGTTCCGTCCCAGAACAACAATTTTGAGAGATGGAATAAATGAAAACAACCAAGTTGAAGAACATTTACTGATAGACGAAGAGGAAATCCCAAAAATAGGTGTTTTCGTTTCATCTTCATACCAAAGAACTCGTTGGTACAATGGTAAAACATATACTTGGTTTGGAAGACAGAAAAAAACAGGAAAATCAAAAGGTTCTGTTGATCTTAAATTTGATGTATTAGATGATTTAAGAGAAAAATAATTGAATAATTTAAAAAAAAATCAAACTATCTAGTAAAACGACCAAAAAAATTTGGTCGTTTTTTTAATTATTTTGTTTACACCATGTTTACACCGTCCAAATAAAAAAAGCCTTTACATTTCGGTAAAGGCTTAATTTTTAGTGTCGGGGTGGCAGGATTCGAACCTGCGACCCCCTGCTCCCAAAGCAGGTGCGCTAACCGGACTGCGCTACACCCCGTGTGTAATATTTAATAAATTTTGGCGGAGAAAGGGGGATTCGAACCCCCGATACCGATTTTGAACGGTATGCCGGTTTAGCAAACCGGTGGTTTCAGCCACTCACCCATCTCTCCTGTTTGTTATTGCGGTTGCAAATATAGAATATAAATTTTCCATACCAAAAAAAATAAAGGTTTTTTTTAAAATAATTTTTCATTGAGTTCATAATAATTTAAAAATAAGATAATTTCAAATAAAATTATTTTTCATTATCTTTTACTATCTTGATAAAAATATCATTTATACTTGGAATAATTTCATTAAATGATTGAATATTTCCAAATTTTGAACAATAATTTAGTAATTCATTTGTATTATTTTCATTATTAATTTTAATTTTCAACGATTTTTTTGTTTGTCCTATCAATCCAAAGCTTGAGTTTTCTGAAAAATCTTTTTCTTGTTTTGAGAATATTATTTCAAAAATACTGGATTTGAATTTGTTTTTCACATCGTTTACTCTACCTTCAAGCACTTTTTCTGAATTATTTATTAGAGCAATATTATCACAAATTTCTTCTACTGATGCCATATTGTGTGTAGAAAAAATTATTGTTGAACCATTATTTTTAAGATTTAGTATCTCATTTTTAAGTATTTGAGTATTAATTGGGTCGAATCCACTAAAAGGCTCATCAAATATTAATAGTTTTGGTTCGTGAAGTATAGTAGTTATAAATTGTATTTTCTGTTGCATACCTTTTGATAATTCTTCCACTTTTTTATTCCACCAATTTTCAATTTGAAATTTCTCAAACCAAATTTTTAATTTTTTTTCTGCGATAGATTTATTCATTCCTTTTAATTGGGCAAAATATAAGGCTTGTTCTCCTACTTTCATTTTTTTGTACAAACCACGTTCTTCGGGCAAATAACCTATTTGTTGTGTGTGTTTTACATTTAACTTTTCATTATTAAAAATAATAGTACCACTGTCTGGTGCGGTTATATTATTAATAATTCTAATTAAAGTAGTTTTTCCTGCTCCATTGGGTCCTAACAACCCAAAAATTTCTCCTTCTGGAACAGAAATACTTACATTATTTAAAGCTGTATGATTAGCAAATTTTTTTACTATATTATGTGTTTCAAGAAAATATTTCATTTTTATTAAATTTATGTAAATTCGGTTGAAATTTAATGGAAATTCAGTTGAAATTCGGTTGAAAAACAATGGAAATTCAATGGAAAAATGGTTGAAATACAATTCAAATTCAATTAGAAAATGATAGAAGTACAACCGTTTTTCAACTGAATTTCAACTAAATTTCCATTGTTTTTCAACTGAATTTCAACCGTTTTAAAGTTAAAAATATAATTAATCCTGCAATAAGAAAAATAATAGCCCATTCATGGGGTTCGGGAACACTACCTGTGTTTGAAACTTTTGATATTTTTGAAACTCTATCTTCTTGATCAATTGCGACAAAGGAGGTATATTCTGTAAGTAAATTATATTTTATTCCAAGATTTGTTATTTCTTCTTTTTCATCATTTCTGATTGGATAAAATTTGTTATAATCTGATAATAACATTATTTTATGCCTTGCCCATAAATATTTTAATGCACTGTTTTCGTTTTTGGATTTGAAATTTGATACATTTATTGAATTGTCATATTTTTCATTTCCTGTTTCTCCTTTTATATGTATTTTTCCATTTGCCTCACCCTTCCATTTGCCAAATACTAATAGGGGTTTTTCTGCAAACATATCAGGAAAATTATTAGGAAACATATCATATACTTCAAAACCAGAGAAATCAACTGAAATATTTGTTAATAATGGAGATTGAATATATTTTCTAAATCGTTCTGCTTTTTCTTTTGCTTCTTCATTATTTGTAATAAAAAATGGTTCGCCGTGTCCTGCAATTGCCATTCCTTCAATTATATATCTGTTTATATCTGATCCAATTCCAAAAGAAAAAAAGTTTGCATTTCCCAAGTTATCTTGAATTATTTTAAAAGCTTCTTTCTCCACTGTTACATAGCCGTCTGTAACAACAATTACAGATTTTGAAGTATTTGCAGAACTTGGCAAATTTAATGCTTTTTTTAAAGCTGGAAGTAAATTTGTTACACCGTTTCCTGATTCTTTGCTTAGAAATTTATTTGCTTTTTTTATATTTTTTTTTGTTGCTTCTAACGAATTTTCAGACAAAACATAAGAAGAAGCTGCAAAAAGTAAGATATTAAATGTGTGTGAATGAGACATCTGTTTATAAGTGTCTTCTTTAGTATATTTGTTTTGTGTCCAAATATCTTTCTCCGCACCATCTTTATCGGTGTAGCGAGGTCCCACAACTGTGGGGTAAACAAATTGATAAATTCCTTCTTCAGGAACAAGCATTTCTGTATATCTCATTTCAACAACAATTGTATCGCCTGGAAGAATGTTGGCAACATTCATTTCAAATACATTAGGAAGATGTTGTTCTAACAACGAGGCCGTTTTTCCCTCTTTCTTGGCTTCTTCATATTCTTTTTTGGCTTGTTGCTTTTCTTTAATTTTGGCATTAATTTCTCGTTCTCCAATTATCATTTTCATCGCATAAACAGCCGATTTTGAAGAACCAGGAAATACATATTTGGCTTCTACTGCTTGATTTCCGCTATTTACATAAACTTGATATACTATTACATCTGCAATTGTTCCTACAATATTTACTTTTGCTTCAGTATGGATTAATGGAAAATCATGTTTTCGACTGCCGATTTAAATACAAAATATGCTGATTCGCTTTTTTCAACTAAAACTTTATTTCCATCTGCAAATAAATTAATTACAGAAAAAATGCTTATTATTAAAATAAAAATTATTTTTTTCATAATTTTGAAAATAATTAAGTGAAAATGAAATAATAAGTAGGTAATCACATATA
>JAOZTW010000453.1 GCA_029938985.1 Bacteroidales bacterium
GATTTTTACAAATCATTGATAATCATCACAAAATGAACACAAAAACTTTAGTTCTAATGCTAACGAAACGGCTTCCACACTCTACGCAAAACTTCAGATATACTATTTTTCTCCGTTTTTTACTGCCAAAACATTATTTATATAGTTCATAGTTTGATTAATTAAGTATTTAAATAAGTATTATTTAATATTGCAAAAATACAAAATAATTTAGAAACTGTTAATAAAACATTCATAATTAATTAAAAATAGTTCATAACAAAGTGAAAACAATTCATAACTAATTCACAAACTTATTATGTAGGCACAAAAAAAACCGCTTTTTAGCGGTTTTTTGTTGTTTTATTTCTTTATTTCTTTTATCATTTTCTTTAATAAACTTGTTTTTATTGTTGATTTTTCGGATTTATCATAAATTGTAAGTAAATTTATTAGATTATCTACAACAGTATATGTAATTATTCTAAAACCTGCTCTTTTACCCTTGTTTTTGTCTTTGTTTGCAAGCCTTATTTTATATATTCCACCTCCTAAGCTCTCGCCTGTTTTGGGATTTTCTAATAAAACATTTTGTAATTTATCTAATTCATCTGGGAGTTTTCTGTATTTGGATTTTAACTTTTTATAATCACTTTTAAAAGTTGGAGTTACTATTATTTTAATTTTCATTAAGTAAATCGGTTAAAGTTTGAACCTTTCTTTGTCCCTTTTGTATTTGTTCTGCCTCTGCTAAACTAATAAAGGTTTTTTTGTCAAAATTTGTTAATTCTATATCTTTATTATTTTCTTTAAAATTTCCCCAAAGTTTTATATTGTCTTTATCTAATGTGTTATCAATATAAGTATCAAAACCGTTTTTTAAAAATTCTAAGTTATCAATAAAAATATTATACTCCTCGTTTATAATTTCTTTTTGATACAGGTTTAGTTCTTTAAAAAGCACACTAAAAGTAGGTTCTACAATAAAATCTAAAATACTAAATAACATTTGAGCAAATTCAATTTCCTCTAATGAAAAATCAGACAAATTTATAGGTGTTGATGTAAATTCGTGATTAGCAAATTTTAATATTTCATTAAGTTCTCTTATAAGTTTATTTTCGTTGGTTTCTACTTTGGCAATACTCGCAACTTGGTTACCTGTTTTGGTTAAGTTTTGAAGTAGTACAAACAACATTAGATTTTTTTTAGTTTTTTCCATGTTTTTATTGTTTTATTATTAAAAAACTCCAGTGAGTTTCGTTTATTTTTTAATTTAATACAAAGATAAAACAATTAATTTAAAAATAATACTTATTATTAAATTAATAATTTATATTTTGTAAACTGCTATTTCTCCAACATTTCTATTATTTTGTCTTTGAGGGCTAATTCTCTATTTTTGCCCTCAATTTCTCTATTTTTGCCCTCAATTTCTTTTTGTTTGCTATCCAAAACAACACTTATATTATTGCCATTTCCAACTATATTTTTTGAGCCGTTTACATTTGCCCCACTTTCGCCAAAAAAATAACCCACAGAAACATTAAAATAACTTGCAATATCAATCAAAACCTCTACAGGCATTTTTGTTTTTTTATTCAAATAATTATAAAAAGTTTGTTTTTTTAATCCAATTTCATAACAAAACTTTTCTTTATTTACTTTTTTTTGTTCTAATAAATTATTGATATTCAGTAAGTATTCCATTTATTCTTTTTTTAAGTCAAAAATATTAGTCAAATAATTTGTACGTTAATGTATTTTATTTTACTATTGCAGTGTAAAAATACAACAAAAATATAAGAATATCAATAAAAAGTAAAAATAATTTAAAAAAATAAAGAATAAATTAAATAATAATCAATGGAAACTGAAGAATTTGAAAAAATAAAATATAAATTATTATAAAAAATATATTTTAGTATGAAATTATTAATTAAATTTGCACAGAAAATTTATTCAAATAGTTAAGCTATTCTCCTCCTTAACTATACGAGTTTTCTGTCCAACCAATGGGGAGTACCTTATAAGTCAAAATAAAATACAATATAACATATAAAAGCGTGTATAATTAACAGTTATACACGCTTTTTTGGTTTTCTTAATACATGAAAATACATATACCTTATTATGTCGTCACAAAAAAAACCGCTTTATAGCGGTTTTTTGTTTTTTTAATATGCTTGCCCTCTGTTTTTGGCTTCTGTAATAACTATTTTTATATCATTATCGTAAATAACATAAAATATACGTATGTTCCCTATTCTTTTTTTATAAGTTGGCTTGTTTTTATACAACGAATTTATTTTTATACCTTCATTCTCTGTGTATGGGTCTAATATTAACTTTCTTATCCAAGCATCAAAGCGTTTTTTTATGTGCTTAGGTTGTTTTGATAGAAATTTATACGGCTGTTTTTTTATTTCAAGTTTATAAATCATTTAAAAAAGTTTCTGGGTTATATAATACATAATCTTCTTTGTTGTAAGTTCCTTTGTGTATTTTATCAACCTCCTCCCAAAAACTTATATTTGTCATCAGTTCTAAATCATCTCTGTAATCGTTCAAGTTGTCTATTAGTCTTTTGTATTCGTTATTTATTTGGTTTTTTATATCTTCTGTTAATAATTCAAAAAGTATATCAAACAAATCTAACAACAAAGAAACAAGTTTATCAAGTGTTTTTATTTCTTGTTCTGCTTCTTTTGCATTACTTATTATATTTTTGGTTTCTTTTTCTAATTTATTATTAGCACTTTCCAAAACAGTAATAAGAATTTTTAAAATATCAAATTCTTTGTTTATTTGCCTTTGTGCTATTGCTGTGCTTGTTTCACCCAAAGTAGTAAACAGTATTGATATTAATATATTTCTTTTTTTTGTTTCCATAACTTTTATTTTTAATTTAATGCAAAGATAAAACAATTAATTTAAAAATACTACTTATTATTAAATTTATATTTTGTAAACATACAATAGACTACTATTTTTAATAAACTGTTTGCTTTAATAAAAATATCTATTGTTCTTTTTATTGCTCCTACTTTACGGCTCATTTGATTCTCTTTAAATATTTGTAAAATAATTAAAATAACGCTGTAATTTGCATTTATGAAAAATGCCAAATAATTTTACAATTGTTTTTCTAACATTTGTATTATTTTGTTTAAAACTATTGTTTTTCTAACATTTGTATTATTATGTTTAAAACAATTGTTTTTCTAACATTTGTATTATTATGTTTAAAACTATTGTTCTCCTATTATATCCAAAAAAAAGCTTCATTTATTTATAATGAAGCTTTTTAAGTATTAAATTATTTTGTTTGTTATTCTGAGATAACATCAAATTCAAAGTCAAGTTTTATACCTTTTAGTAATTTTATTGTAGCAGTATAAGTACCTACTTCTTTTATGTTTTCAGGTATAATAATTTTTTTTCTGTCAATATCAAATCCTTTTTTAGCGAGCATTTCTGCTATTTGGATTGTATTTACTGAACCAAATATTTTTCCTGTTGTGCTTGTTTTTGCACCTACTTTAAATGTTTTATTTTTGATTTTGTCAGCAAGTTCTTCTGCTTCTTTTCTTAATTTTGCGGCCTTGTGTGCTTGCTGTCGTTGATTTTCTGCTAATACTTTTTTAGCCGATTCTGTTGCCTTTGTGGCGTAGCCTTTTGGAATTAAATAATTAACAGCATAACCATTTTTAACGGTTAAAATGTCGTCTTTCTCTCCTAATTGAGGCATATCTTTTTTTAAAATAATTTCCATTTTAAATTTTTTTGCTGTTGTTATTTATTTCATTAAATCTGTAACATAAGGAAGTAGTGCTAAATGTCTTCCTCTTTTTATTGCTTGAGCAACCTTTCTTTGATATTTTACCGACGTTCCTGTTATTCTACGTGGTAAAATTTTACCTTGCTCGTTTAAAAAGCGTTTTAAAAAATTAGGATCTTTATAATCAATATATCTTATATTGTTTTTTTTGAACCAACAATATTTTTTCTTTTTCACCTCAATAGTTGGTGGCGTTAGGTATCTTATTTCTTGTTGTGCCATATCTTTTGTTCTATTATTTAGTTTTGTTTGTTAGTAAAATTAGGAACTTCTTCTCCATTCTTTTTTCTTCTTCTGCGTTCGTTAAATTCAATTCCGTATTTGTCGTGTTTAAAAGTAAGGAAACGGATAACCTTCTCGTCGCGTCTGTACTGAAGTTCTAATTTTTCAATTAAACTTGGATCGGCTTTAAACTCAAACAACTGATAAAAACCAGAAGCTTTGTTTTTTATTGGATAGGCTAATTTTTTCATGCCCCAGTTCTCTTCGTGAACTAACTCTGCTTGATTATCAGTTATCACTTTCTTAAACTTGGCAACCGTTTCCTTTACCTGCACATCAGATAAAACGGGAGTTAAAATGAAAACGGTTTCATAATGACTTTGCATAATGTTAAATAATTTATTGGTTATTAAATAAATACAATTTAATTTTACTTAAAAAGTAGAAAAAATTGAAATGCAAATATATAATTATTTATTAAGATAACAAATATTATCTTATTTTTAAATATTTTTTTCAAATTTTATTTATTCAAATATGCCTAATTGCTGACCTCTAAAATAATGGGTAAAAAACTGGACATGGCTATAATGTGTTGATATTTATATTATTGTGTTCATGTTTTTTGTTTATTTTATATTTTTTAATTACAGAACTGAAAAGTCGGGAAAACTTTTTATCATAACATTAAAGCATTGATTAATTGCTATTTAATAAAATCCAAGTAACATATTAAGACTTAATTATCTAAAGTATTGTTACCG
>JAOZTW010000035.1 GCA_029938985.1 Bacteroidales bacterium
TTAATTAAATTATAATGAATGTTTTAACAAGACCTTGAATATCTATATGAGCCTAAAATAAATAATACCAACGTTTTAAGAGGTTTTATTTCAATAAAATTTTCTTTAAATATTGCTGTTATAAAAACGGTAGTAGCCTTTGCAAAACAGCATTGCTTATGCTAGAGAAGAGGCGAAATTTGAAGATATTTTAGGCACTATTGCTGGTGATGATACTATCCAATTTTGATTAATAAACATAAATTTCACAAAATAAACACAAAAAATTTTTTTTTTTTTCAGATTTCTTATCTTTGCATTGTTCATGCCTAAGATAGCACAAATAAACAATATAAAAATATATATAAATAATGATGACCATTTGCCTCCACATTTTCATTTAAAATAAGGAGACTGCGATGCTTATATTACTATCAAGGATTTTGAAATTAAAGGAAAAGTATCACAAGCAGATTTACGAAAAGTAAAAAAATGGTATAACAAAATTGGAAAAAACGATTTATTGAAGGCATTCTTATTATTTAATCCACATTTAAAAATATGAAATCTTCGTTGAAGGATTAAGCATCTACACAAAAGTTTTTACCAGTTTAGATATTTGTAACATGATAAAAAATAAGACTATATATAAATACGTAAGTAACATTAAATAGGTCTTAGCTTCGCATTATAAAAATTTACGACTCAAAGAGATTATTAAAAACAGATTATAAAAAACAGATTATAAACAAATGAAAAAAAATATATTTCCAGATGCAGTTAAAATTATTTCGGTTAAAGATTTTGAAATAGTAGCACTATATAATACAGGGGAGTATAGAAAAATTGATTTTAAAAAAATATTTAAAACAAGTAAAGATAAAGAACTTGTAAAAAAATTAAATAATAAAAAACGATTTGATAGTGTTGTTTTGGACGAAATGTTTACTTGGAAAAAAATTAAGGTAAAAGCAAAAATTGGCAATTTAATTATAGACGACTATTTAACAATTGGCTCAGACACTCTCTATGAAAAAAGTGAACCTTATGTAACTCTTGATATAATTCAATATATCAAGGATATAAGAGAATTAAAAGGAATTACACAAACTCAACTTGCTAAAAAAATGAGTGTTAGTCCTACATTAATTAAAAATATAGAAAATAAAAAAGCACCAATTACAATGAATCTTTTAAACAAAATAACAAATTATCTTATATAAGAGCATGTTTCATAATTAGTTTATTGCATTTTTTTTGATAACCTTAAGAGCTTCTCTTTTACTCAAAGGGGCGAGTTTGTTAATCTAAGGTTATCTGTTGTTTGCTCTATTATGTATTTTTTCTAAAAATTGCCTAATAATTTCTTTGATGGTGTTAATGTTAAAATTGCTTCATCTTCAATCTTTTCATTACTAACTTTATATGCATTTCCAAATTCTTCTGTTATTTTTCCTTCTTGATTATAAGTAAGTATATATTGAAACTGCTTTCCTTCTTTTTTAAATTCTATTAATTTTTTTTCAAAATATTCGTATAAATGAACAAATTGTGCTTTATCTACACTGTCAAAAATTCCATCATGAATAATGAACCTTGGTGAGTTCAAATTTTGATACATTGAATTAAACAAAATAGAAATGTCATAAATCAGGCTCCTTACATTATTTTTTCCTTTTCCAAACATTGTGGTGTTTTCCAAAAAGCTTATTGCAATTTTAGACTGTTTGGATGTAGAACCTATGTCGAAAATAGATGTAGTGTCAGGTAGGTTAGGGTAAATAGCATTATACGTTTTATTAATAATTTTTGATAATTCGTAAGTGAAATCGCTAATTTCAGTTTCAAATTCTAATGCTTTCATTTCTAATTTTTTAATTTCAAGTTCAATTTCTGTTTGTTTTTTTTTCAAGTCTCTAAAAATATCCACTTTCCCTTTCAATTCTGTTAATTCGTTTTTCTTTTCAGTTAGGCGATAGTGAGCTTCCGATAAGTCTTTAATTGCATTTTTGTTAGCGAGAAAATCAAAAATTTTTTTCCTTTTATTTTCAATTATAGTAATTTCCTTTTTTCTATCTTCTATTGATTTGTTTAATTCTTTTACTTCCTTACTTATAAATTCTTTCCTTGATTTGATAAGGTCTTTCTTGAAATTAATTGTTTCATCTAAGGTCTTCTTAATATTTTCCGCAAGCAGTAAGTTAAATTCTTTGTATAACTGTTTTATTTTTTTTGTTTGAATTTTGGTATCATCAAATTTTATACTGTTTTCATAGGCATCAATTCTTTTCTTGTCGTTGTAATTCGCAAACCACAATTGTTTAATTTTTGCAGTGTATTCATCTGCTTTTTTTTCATCAACAGTGTAACTTTTCTGTAATTTAAAATTTTTTATAGCCTTATCAAGCTCTTCATATTCTCGCTGGAGTTTATTTAGATTACTTGTTATTGTTGCTTGTTTTGCCTCCGAAAGGCTTAAATCGTATTTTTCTTCAAAGAAAGATTTAATACCTTTTATTGCTGGTTTTATATTTTTTAAAGCATTTTGTTGATTAAAATTCTCATAAGAAATTGTATTGTTCAAGTTCATAAGAAATAAATGATATTGATTTAATTCTGTTTCATTTACTTCTTTAATATAGCGTATTGGGTCTATAAAACTTTCTTTCTTGTATTGGTGAATTTTAATGAAAAAAGGAATAAGTTTTCGTAACCATTGGTTTGAATAATGTCCAGAATAACTATCCTTTTTAAAGATAATATCACAAAGTTTAGCCTTCATGTCTATTAAATTGTATGGAGCAAATTTTGAATTATTCTGAGAAAATAAAATATTTTTATTTGGGTTATCAAAAGAACGTTTTATTGCAAATTTTACCCCATCAATATTGAACTCTAAAACAACTGTTTTTCCTTTCAAATACCCTTTGTTATAGGCTGCATATAATCTTTTGCTTCCGTTGTTATAATTAGAAAGCAAAGTAAAATCAAGTAAATCCAAAAAAGTAGATTTTCCTATATTGTTCAATGACTTTTTAGATTGAGCTGTTTTTTCTTTTTTTCCAAAAATAAAATTTATTCCTGGTTTAAATTTTACAGGATTAAATATTTGTGGTTCTGTATATAATTTTTCTAAATACATTATTTTTTTAAGTATATTTGAAATTGGTTTTTTTCAATAATCTCTGAAAGCCATAAAAAAGTTAAAGTGTCATAGAATGTGTTAAAATCAATTTTTTTGGCTTTTTTGATTTTCTGATAAAGGTTTTCAATATTATACGACTGTTTTTTTAATAGCTTTATAATATCCGAACCAATTATTAAAACATTATTATTTAAATTTTCGTATTTTGTTGGGATTATCATTTCTTAAAATAGATTTAATTGATTTTCGTTTATTGCTTCATTATTAGTTTTTTTTCCAAAATCACAACGTTCAAAAAAATATAAAACTAATGAAATAGAATTAGCCAAATAATCTGGGTTTGATAATTTATCATTTGGAATGTATTTTTCAGACATTTTTTCTATAATGTTAAAATCTTCTATTGGTTTTTCAATATCTTTTATATTAGCTATTTGTCGGTAATTTTTTTGAATATCTATTTTTAGAGATTTTATTTTTTCTTGGTTTTCATTTGATACAAAAAGTTCAATTATATTTATACGAAACCATAAATCAGAAAAATACCTTTCAATTATTTTCGCATCTTCTCTATCATGAAAATTTTCTGGGATTTTCAATTTTAAATCTAATAATTTATCCTCGTTTATACTTGTATCATATTCAACTTCAATTTGATTAAAGACGTATTTAAAAATATCTTCAATTATTCCAAAATCTTTTTTTTCATTAAAAGCTGTATAATTTTTTAATAAAATATTTAATGTTGTTTCTAATTTTGTTGTTATCTGCTCAATAACAACATCTGGAACAGAGATTGTAGCTTTTTTATTTTTAGCTTCATGTTCCGCTTTCCAATGTTTTAATAATTCAATCGGATATTTTTTTTCATTTTCTTTGTTATCAATCATCTTATGATGTTCATCACAAAGAAGCATCAAATTGGGAAAATCCGCTCTTTCTTTGTCTGATATAGAAGGATAGTATCTTAAACCTCCTTTATTTGCAGCTTGTATATGAGCTATTTCTGCAACAACAGTAATACCATCTTCGGCTATTAATTTTTTTATACAACCTGGGTAAGCACATCGACCACCTGACTGCATAAACAATCTTTTTATTGTAGGTCGTGAATAACTTCTTGCTTTATTTCTCATTTTTTTCAAAAATTGATATTCAACATTTTTAATATTTTTTTGTTTGATATTGCTTAAAATTAACTTTTGCAAATCTAATATATTTTTTATTAAAAACAATATTTAGGAACAGTTAAAAAATAACTTCCCTATTTGCCGTCATAATTTTGCTCTTTTTACTGCTTTAAGAAAGATACCAAATAATTCATTATTAGAAACTTTTGTAAAACCGTATAAAACAGAAACTAATTTAGGCAAATTAAAAATAGTAATTAACCATTTAAACTTGTTCTTTTGAATTTTATCTTCTTCAAAAAAACATGCAAATATCTTGATATTATTATATTTATTGAATTGTTGGCTACCCGTTTAAAGTTGGACAATAAATTACTGTCGGTGTGGCTTAAAGCCACGCCGACAGTTTATATACAATTGTCTGTGCGATAGCGATGTACAACTCTATGTGGGTAGCCTAAAACTGGAAACTAACTACTAATTGCATTTTTTTTGATAACCTTAAGAGCTTCTCTTTTGCTCAAAGGGGCGAGCTTGTTGTTTGCAACAAAATCTTCAACAATTTCGGGATAATATTTAGAGTATTGTCTTAAAATCCAACCAATTGCTTTTTGCACAAAAAACTCGTTGGAATGCGACACTTTATTAATATATTCAAACATAAGCTCTTTGTCCATTTTCTCCCTGTTGTTTAATTGAAAAAGTAAGGCACTTCGTTGAAACCAAAAATTTTCGGAGTTAATCCACCTATTAGTATGTTCCTTAATCAGTTCTGGGTGTTTTTGAAAATATACTTTGTTTAACCTAACCACACCATCTACACTGTCCCACCACGATTTATTTTCAATCAAATATTCCAAAAAATCAATATCTTGCGGAACAAATGATTTTGATAATTTTTCGGCAATATTTATTGCAACATATTGAAATTCACGCTCAGGAAGCTCCCACAAATACTTAACATAATTTCTACTTTTATCAATATCTAATTTACCAAAAGTTTTGTAATGTTTTTTTAAAATTTCGTTTCTAAGAGGAGTTTTAATTCCCAAAAACTCAAATTTATTTCTCATATACTGTTTTTGTGCTTTGGCTACTTCTTTATTTGTATTACTTCTATATGTCTCTATAAGAGTGTTTAAATAATTATCCATTTTTAAAATTTTTATCAATTATTTGTTTTAATATACCTAAAATTATGTGCAAATATAAAAAATATAATTTTTTTTATGTAAATATAATTTTGTTTTTTTTGGTATATAAAAATTAATGTATAATATTGCACTTTATTATGTATATATTTACACTATTTAAAATGAATAAAACACAACGCTTAAAAGATATTGTACAAATTGTTGGCAAGAAAAGTTTTAACTCACAAAACGAATTACTTGATGTATTATTAATAAAAGGATACAAAATAACACAAGCAACTTTGTCTAGAGATTTAAAATATTTGAAAACCTCAAAAGAACGACAAGAAAATGGGAAATATAAATATGTACTTCCTAATAGTAATAATAGTATTAAAATAAATAATACCAACGTTTTAAGAGGTTTTATTTCAATAAAATTTTCTTTAAATATTGCTGTAATAAAAACAGTATCCGCTTTTGCAAACAGCATAGCTTATGCTATTGAAGAGGCGAAATTTGAAGATATTTTAGGCACTATTGCTGGAGATGATACTATCATAATTGTATTAAATAAAGATACTAATATTAAAAAATTCAATAAAAAATTAATTGAAAAATTTCCTGAATTAAGAAATAAAATATAATGAATGAATATGCAAACTTATGCAACACAAAAATAGATGTTGCTAACAAAAATCACATAAAATACGCTTTAGAAATATGTAATTTAATTTCAAAAGCATCAAAAGAAAAAAATACGGCATTGGCACTTAGAACTAATGAGTATATTGAAGAAAAAATTAGCTCAGGTAAAGCGATAATAGCAATTCATAAATCAAAAATTGTAGGATTTTGCTATATAGAAACTTGGGAAAATAAAGAATTTGTAGCTAACTCTGGATTGGTGGTTGATACTAAATTTAGAAAAACAGGATTGGCAAAAAAAATAAAAAAAGCCGCTTTTGATTTATCAAAAAAAAAATATCCAAATGCCAAAATTTTTGGACTAACCACGAGTCTATCGGTTATGAAAATTAATAGCTCACTTGGTTACAAACCAGTTACATTAAGTTTGTTAACAAACGACATGGAGTTCTGGAAAGGTTGTGAAACCTGTATGTATTACGATATTCTTGTGCGTACAAAAAGAAAACAATGTCTTTGTACTGCAATGATAAATTGATAAATTATAGCTAACACATTAAAAAATTCTCCGCAAGGAGATAATTGAATTTCAAAATTTAAACAAATGAAAATATTATTAGCATTTAGTGGAGGTTTAGACACAAGTTATTGTGCAAAATACTACTCATTAACAAACAATTGTGAAGTTCATTCAGCAATTGTAAACACTGGAGGTTTTTCGCCAGAAGAATTAAAAGAGATAGAAAAAAAAGCCTACAAATTAGGAGTAAAAACTCATAAAACAATAGATATAACCGAAGAATATTACAATAAATGTATAAAATACTTGGTTTATGGTAACATTCTGAGAAACAACACTTATCCATTGTCAGTAAGTTCAGAGCGTTCGTTTCAGGCGATAGCACTTGTAGATTATGCTAAAAAAATACAAGCCACCACCATAGCTCACGGTAGCACAGGTGCAGGAAACGACCAAATTCGTTTTGAGTTGATGTTTAAAATTTTATCTCCAAAAATTAAAATAGAAGCACCAATTAGAGAACAAAAATTATCAAGAGAAGAGGAAATTTTATTTTTAAAAAATAATGGATATATTTTTGATAAAAAAGAGACTAATTATTCTATTAATAAAGGTTTATGGGGTACAAGTGTGGGCGGTGTAGAAACGCTAACTTCTAATAAAGGACTGAGAGACGAGGCATATCCAAGTCAAATTACGGAGACAAAACCCAAAACTATATGCTTGGAATTTAGTGAAGGCGAAATTTTGAAATTTAATAATAATAGTTACAAAAATAAAATAGAACTGATAAATGCTATAGAAAAATATGTTTCAAAATATGCAATCGGTAGAGATATTCATGTGGGCGACACAATAATAGGGATTAAAGGACGAGTTGGTTTTGAAGCCGCAGCAGCAATGGTAATAATAAAAGCACATCACGCACTTGAAAAGCATGTACTAACAAGTAAACAAATGCTTTATAAAGATAATTTGGCTAATTCGTATGGGATTTTACTGCACGAAGCACAATACCTTGAACCTGCAATGAGAGATATTGAGGCATTTCTTCAAAGTTCACAAAAAAGAGTTACTGGAAAAGTATTTCTAAAACTTAGACCATACAGTTTTATTGTAGAAGGTATTGAATCGCAATATGATATGATGGATAATAAATTTGCAAACTACGGAGAAGACAACAAAGCTTGGACGGCTCAAGATGTGATTGGTTTTACAAATATTATTTCAAATCAATTAAAATTATATTTTCAAAAATGATAGAAAAAAATAATAAAATAATTAAACTGTTAAAAGATATTATTTCAATTCCTTCAATAAGTAGAAATGAAAAAAAAGTTTCAGATTTTTTGTTTAATTACTTAAATAAAAAAAATTATAAAATATACCGAAACAATAATAATATATGGTGTGTTTATAATAATTTTGATACTAACAAAAAAAACATATTGTTGAACAGTCATATAGATACAGTTAGCCCATCTAAATCCTGGACTTACAAACCTTATGTGGCAACACACAAAGATGATAAAATTTATGGATTAGGAAGCAACGATGCTGGTGCGTCTGTTGTTTCGTTAATAAATGTTTTTGAACATTATGCTAGGCAAAAAATAAGTTACAATTTAATATTGTTACTTAGTGCCGAAGAAGAAATAACTGGTATAAATGGGGCTGAGGCAGTTATGAAAGACTTGCCAAAAATAGATTTTGCTATTGTGGGCGAACCAACACAAATGAAAATGGCGGTTGCAGAAAAAGGGTTGCTTGTGTTGGACTGTTATGCCACAGGAAAATCGGGACATGTAGCTCATGCAAACACCGAAAATGCTATTTATAAAGCAGTTGAAAATATTAATACTCTAAAAAATATTAAATTTGAAAAGAAATCAGATTTTCTTGGAGATATAAAAATAAATGTAACTCAAATTGATGCAGGGCAAAGTCATAATGTGGTTCCTGATGAGTGTCATTTTGTTGTAGATGTGAGAGTTAATGAAAAATATTCGGTAAAAGAAGCTTTTGAAATTATTGCAAAACAAGTTAATTGTAGAACAATCGCTCGTTCGTTTAGATTAAACTCTTCGGCGATTGATATTGAACATAAACTTGTAAAAACGGCAGGCAAAATGGGAATTACAATATATGGTTCAAATACTACTTCAGACCAAACAAGAATGAATTTTCCGTCAGTAAAAATGGGACCAGGCAACACAAAACGTTCACACACAGCAGATGAATATATTTATATTAACGAAATTTTATCTGGTATTAAAATATATATTAATCTATTAGACAATTTTTTTTATGAAACTTTGGGATAAAGGAAAAGAAATTACAAAACATATTGAAGTTTTTACTGTAGGAAAAGATAGAGAATTGGATATGTTTTTTGCAGAATTTGATGTTCTTGGGTCAATTGCACATATAAAAATGTTGCAAACAATTGATTTACTTACAAAAAATGAATTACTGGAATTAACAGAGGAATTAAAAAATATTTATAAAAATATTAAATCCAACAATTTTGAAATAGAAGCAGGTGTAGAAGATGTACATTCGCAGGTGGAATTGTTGCTTACTAAAAAACTTGGAGATGTTGGAAAAAAAATTCATAGCGGACGTTCTCGTAACGACCAAGTACTGCTTGATTTAAAGCTGTATATGAGGAATGAGATTAAAACAATTACTGAAAATACGAGTTCGCTTTTTAATCAATTAATTAGCTTGAGCGAAAAATATAAATCAGTAATAATTCCAGGTTACACACATTTACAGGTTGCTATGCCGTCGTCGTTTGGCTTGTGGTTTGGTGCTTATGCCGAAAGCCTTACAGATGATTTGATTATGTTAAAGGCGGCATATAAAATTGTTAATCAAAATCCGCTTGGCTCGGCGGCAGGATATGGTTCTTCGTTTCCGTTAGACCGAGAATTAACTACTAAATTACTTGGTTTTGACCAACTTAACTATAATGTAGTTTATGCTCAAATGGGACGAGGCAAGGCAGAACGTAGCCTGAGTTATGCAATGGCTTCTATTGCTGGTACTATTTCTAAAATGGCTGCCGATGTTTGTTTATTTATGAGCCAAAATTTTGATTTTGTGGGTTTTCCAGATGATTATGTAACAGGTTCAAGTATAATGCCTCACAAAAAAAATCCAGATGTTTTTGAGTTGATTAGAGCAAAATGTAATAGATTACAAAATACACCTCAACAAATAACTATGATTTCTTCTAATTTGACTTCTGGCTATTTTCGAGATTATCAGCTGATTAAAGAAAACATTATTCCTGCAATTAACGAATTAAATTCTTGTATTAAAATAGTGGAATTTATGTTCGACAAAATTATTATTAAAGATAATATTGTGGATAAAGATATTTATAAGTACATTTATTCGGTAGAAGAAGTAAATAAAATGGTGCTTTCGGGAACCGCTTTTAGAAATGCTTACAAAAAAATAGGTAGTCAAATTGACGCAGGAAATTTCACCTACAGTACTGATATTAACCATACTCACGTGGGTAGCATAGGTAATCTTTGTAATGATAAGATAAAAATAAAAATGGATAGTATTTTAAGTTCATTTAATTTTGAAAGTTGGCAAACAGCTTTTAATCAATTAATAAAATAATTTATAAATTTAAAAAAATGAAAGCCAAAAAAGCACAAATTGTTTTAGAGGATAGGACTGTTATAACAGGCAAATCGTTTGGTTACGAAAAATCCGTTGCTGGTGAAGTTGTTTTTAATACCGCAATGACTGGTTACCCAGAGAGTTTAACCGACCCATCGTATAAAGGACAAATTCTTGTTGTAACATATCCATTAGTAGGTAACTACGGAGTACCTGCCTACAATAAAGAACACAACTTGCTAAAGTATTTTGAAAGTAGTAAAATTCAAATTTCAGCATTAATAGTTGCCGACTATTCGTTTAATTATAGTCATTGGAACGCACAAAAAAGTCTTGCCGATTGGTTGAAAGAGCATAAAATTCCTGCTATCTATGATGTTGATACAAGAGCTTTAACAAAAAAGATAAGAGAACAAGGTGCTATGCTTGGAAAAATAATTATTGATAATCAAGAGGTTAAACAATACAATCCAAACGAGGAGAACTTAGTAGATATTGTTTCTACAAAACAAAAAGTTGTTTATGGAAACGGAGAGCATAAAATAGTATTGATTGATTGTGGAGTGAAAAATAACATTATAAGAATGTTGTTAAAAAGAAACACTACGGTAATAAAAGTGCCTTGGAATTATAATTATCACAACGAAAAATATGATGGCTTGTTTATTTCAAACGGTCCGGGAAACCCAAAAATGTGTAAAGCTACTGTTGATAATTTAAAAATATCAATGCAAAAAGATATTCCTATTTTTGGTATTTGTCTTGGCACACAATTAATGGCACTCGCCTCTGATGCCGATACTTACAAATTAAAATATGGGCATAGAAGTCATAATCAACCAGTAAGGCTGGTGGGGACAAAAAAATGTTATATTACTTCACAAAATCATGGCTATGCTATTGATAGTAAATCATTAAATAATAATTGGGAAACTCTTTTTGTAAACATAAACGACAATACTTGTGAGGGTATAAAACATAAGGAAAAACCATTTTTTGCTTCACAGTTTCACCCCGAAGCTTCAAGTGGTCCTGTGGATACTGAGTTTTTATTTGATAACTTTATGAAGCTGATAAAAAGTTATAAAAAATAAGCATATTAGGTATATTAAAATAAATAAATAATAATTATTATGTCAATAAAAAAAGTATTAGTACTTGGTTCAGGAGCTTTAAAAATTGGCGAGGCAGGTGAATTTGATTACTCTGGTTCGCAGGCATTAAAAGCACTAAAAGAAGAAGGCATACAAACAGTATTGATTAATCCTAATATAGCTACCGTTCAAACCTCTGAAGGAGTGGCAGATAAAATATATTTTTTACCCGTAACTCCCGATTTTGTAGAGAAAGTTATTTTAAAAGAAAAACCTCAAGGCATTTTACTTGCCTTTGGGGGTCAAACGGCTCTAAATTGTGGGATTAAATTATTTGAGTCAAAAATACTGGAAAACAATAATGTGCAAGTACTTGGCACGCCAATACAAGCAATTATAGATACAGAAGATAGAGAAATATTTGCTAAAAAACTTAAAGAAATAAATGTAAAAACTGCAAGAAGTTATGCAGTAAATAATATTGAAGACGCAAAAGTGGCTGTAAGAAAATTAGGTTTTCCTGTAATTATTAGAGCGGCATATTCTTTGGGAGGACTTGGAAGTGGATTTTGCTCAAATGAAGCAGAATTAGTTAATCTGGCAAAAAAAGCTCTTTCGTATTCATCACAAATACTTATTGAGGAGTCCTTAAAAGGTTGGAAAGAAGTAGAGTATGAAGTGGTAAGAGATAAATTTGATAATTGTATTACTGTTTGTAATATGGAAAATTTTGACCCATTAGGAATTCATACTGGCGAAAGTATAGTTGTAGCCCCTTCGCAAACGCTAACAAATACTGAATATCACAATCTTAGAAAATTATCTATTAAAATTATACGACATATTGGCGTTGTTGGTGAGTGCAATGTGCAGTATGCTCTTGACCCTAATTCGGAGGACTACAGGGTTATAGAAGTAAACGCAAGATTGTCTCGTTCAAGTGCTTTGGCATCAAAAGCAACTGGTTATCCGCTTGCATTTGTGGCAGCAAAACTGGCTCTTGATTATAGCTTGTTTGAACTGAAAAACTCGGTAACAAAAACAACATCTGCTTTTTTTGAACCAGCTCTTGATTATATTGTTTGTAAAGTGCCTCGTTGGGATTTAAACAAATTTGTAGGCGTTTCAAAAGAAATAGGTAGTAGTATGAAAAGTGTTGGCGAGGTAATGGCAATAGGGAGAACTTTTGAAGAGGCGATACAAAAAGCACTTAGAATGATAGGACAAGGCATGCACGGTTTTGTTGGAAACAAAGATATTGACGATGAGGCTTTAGAAAAAGAACTTATTTCGCCTACCGATATGAGGATTTTTGCAATAGCAATGGCTTTTGAAAAAAAATATTCTATAAAAAAGATACATGATATTACCAAAATTGATTGTTGGTTTTTACAAAAGTTGAAAAATATTTTTGATAAAATGAATGATTTGAACAAATTTAATTCTCTTACAGAGCTACCTAATAATCTTTTGCTTGAAGCAAAAAAACTTGGTTTTTCCGATTTTCAAATTGCTCGTTTTGTTCTTAAAAGTAAAAACACAACTATTACTCAAGAATTATTAAAAGTACGTAAGCACCGTATAAGTCAGGGTATTATACCTTATGTAAAACAAATAGACACACTTGCCGCTGAATATCCTGCTCAAACAAATTATCTGTACTTCACTTATAATGCGAGTACACACGATATTGAATATGAAAACGATAACAAATCGGTTATTGTACTTGGTTCGGGAGCATACAGAATTGGGAGTAGTGTTGAATTTGATTGGTGTGGTGTAAACGCCTTAAATACTATAAATAAAGAGGGGTTTCGCTCGGTTATGATAAATTATAACCCCGAAACTGTTAGCACCGATTATGATGTTTGCGACCGTTTGTATTTTGACGAACTAACGATGGAGCGTGTGCTTGATGTAATTGAGTTAGAGACACCAAAAGGTGTGATTGTTTCCACAGGAGGACAAATTCCGAACAACCTATCGGTAAGGTTACATGCCGAAAATATAAATATTCTTGGTACTTCTCCAGTTTCTATTGACAATGCAGAAAATAGACATAAATTTTCGGCAATGCTTGATGATATTGAAGTGGACCAACCAAGATGGCAGGAGCTTTCTACCATAAACGAAATTTATAAATTTGTTGAAATAGTGGGTTTCCCTGTTCTAATTCGTCCTTCTTATGTGCTTTCGGGAGCGGCTATGAATATTGTCTCTAACAAAAACGAACTTGAACATTTTTTAAATCTTGCAGTTACGGTATCAAAACAATATCCTGTGGTGGTTTCGGAATTTATACAAGGAGCAAAAGAAATAGAAATGGACGCTGTGGCTCGTAAAGGCGAAATTATTGAATACGCAATTTCGGAGCATGTAGAATTTGCTGGAGTGCATTCTGGTGATGCTACAATTATTTTTCCTCCTCAAAAAATTTATGTTGAAACAATAAGACGTATAAAAAATATAACTCGAAAAATAGCTGAAAAATTAAATATTTCAGGTCCTTTCAATATTCAATACCTTGCTAAAGACAACGAAATTAAAGTTATTGAATGTAATTTGAGAGCATCAAGAAGTTTCCCTTTTGTTTCCAAAGTTTTAAAAACTAATTTTATAGAAACAGCTACAAAAATAATGCTTGATATTGAGGTGAAAAAGCCAGATAAAAGTCTGTTTGAACTTGATTATGTAGGCGTTAAGGCTTCGCAGTTTTCTTTTTCTCGATTACAAAAAGCCGACCCTGTTTTGGGAGTTGATATGGCTTCTACGGGAGAAGTGGGCTGTATTGCCGACTCTTACTACGAGGGAATATTAAAAGCAATGTTATCGGTTGGATATACAATTCCTAAAAAAAATATATTATTTTCAACAGGTCCAGTACGTTCCAAATTAGAACTTTTGAATAGTGCAAAAATGTTGATTCAAAGAGGTTATAAACTTTTTGCAACAGCTGGTACGCAAGAGTTTTTTGAAAAAAATAATGTTCAATGTACACAGTTGTATTTTCCCGACGAAAACAAAGAACCTAATACTATTGAATATCTAAAAGAACGAAAAATTGATTTGGTAATAAATATTCCTAAAAACTTGTCGAAAACGGAATTAGACAACGATTATAAAATTAGGAGAAGTGCAATAGATTATAATATTCCATTAATCACAAATGCCAGATTAGCAAGTGCTTTTATTTATTCTATTTGTAAAGTAGAGTTTAAAGATATTTTAATTAAAAGCTGGGACGAATATTAGATTTAATATGTTACAAATATATAAATAGGTAAAAACTTTTGTATAGGTGCTTAGTTGTTAGTTGGTTTACAGTCAAATATTGTGATATTTTTACTTAAAGCTTATTTATTTATGTTAAATAAAATACTATCTTTTATGCGTAAAGCATGGACGCTTTACGCATAAAGGTTATTTTTAGTTGTTAGTTGGTTTTTTTACCAAAATTGTTTGTAAATAAGTAAATTTTAAGGTGTAAACCAATTCCTAATTCTTAATTCCTAATTCTAATTTACTTATTTTATCACAATATTTGACAGTAAACCCATAATGAATGTTTTAACAAGACCTTGAATCTCTATGAGTCAAAATAAATAATTAAACTGTTGAAATCTAATTTTAACCAATTTTTTTATATTTTTCAACAGAATTTCCAACTACAAACAATCTAAAATTATGCAAAATAATATAATAAAAAATAGACGTTACGAATTAATAATTGAACTATTACAATTGAAAAGAGCAAATTTTTTGGAGATAGAAAACTATTTGCAAAAAAAAGATAAAACAATAAAATTATCTCGCCGAACTTTTCAACGATATATTAAAGATATTGAAGAAAATTATAATTTAATAATAAAAGCAGACCGAAAACTTCAGGTTTATTATATACATGAAGATTCAAAAAAAAGCAGAAAAGCTATTGAAACTTATAATATTTTAACGTTATTAAATTTTGGTAAAAAATATGATTTTATAAAAACAGAAAAGCATAACTCAGTGGGAACTAAATTTATTCCACAAATTATTAATGCAATAGAAAATAAGTTTGTTGTGGAAATTAATTATTACGAATACTGGGATATAAAAAGAGAAATATTTAGAATTAAGCCAGTTGCATTAAAAGAATTTAAGCGCCGATGGTATTTGATAGCCATAGATACAAAAGAAGATGTGAAGAAATCAATTAAAAATTTTGAACTATCCAGAATTGATAAACTTGAAGTAACAACAGAAGAATTTGAAACCAAAAATTTTGATATTGACGAACATTACAGCGAATATTATGGTATTAGAACAGATAACGACCCTGAAGCAAATACTTTAGAAAATATTACATTAAAAGTAGAACAGCTTCATGCAAAATACATTAAAGCTGTTCCTATTCATAAATCTCAAGTTATTCTTAATGAAAATGAAAAAGAAAAAGAAATCTTCATAAAATTAAAACTTCGTTTAACTTTTGATTTTATTCAAGAACTGCTTTCTTATGGTTCAAAGATAAAGGTTTTAGAGCCTCCCAAATTACAAAAATTACTTAAAGAAGAATATGAAAAAACATTGAATCAGTATAAATAAAAAATAGATAAATATCTATTTTTTTGTCGTTTTAGGCATTTATTGTCGCAATATAAATCAATATTACAAAAAATATTTTTCTATTCAATTCAAATCTCCTACTATCCTGAATATATTTACAATACAACC
This sequence comes from Bacteroidales bacterium, assembly GCA_029938985.1. Classification (GTDB taxonomy): domain Bacteria; phylum Bacteroidota; class Bacteroidia; order Bacteroidales; family JAOZQN01; genus JAOZQN01. Next base: position 16,008 of record JAOZTW010000035.1, read on the forward strand.
ACCTTGCAACGACAAAAACTGTCGCCAAGAAACGATTGGTAAAATTTATATGTTAATATTTGACATATAAAAAATAATTATTTAATTTTGTAAAATAAAAGTTTATTATCATATTTGATAAAGGTTTGTAAACTAATAATATTTATACACCCTAATTTGAACCTTACGGGACTAAATAATTATTTTTATGAAAAATAAAACAACAGCATTTTTACTTTGGGCGTTTCTTGGTCTATTTTCAGCACACCGATTTTATACTGGTAAAACGGGCAGTGCAATTTTCTATCTTCTAACCCTACAACTACTCGGCATAGGTTGGATAATAGATGTATTTTTAATAGGAACATGGGTTGACCAATATAATACAAATATTGAATTAAAAACAATTCGTACAACAACTATGGCAAACTCGGTACAACAAAATTAAAAAGAAGATAACTATGAATTGGAAAATAATAATTTTCCAATTCCTGGCTACCCACGTAAAGTTGCACATCGCTATCGCACAAACAATTGTATATAAACTGTCGGCGTGGCTTTAAGCCACACCGACAGTAATATAACAAATATATAAACAGATAAAAACTTTGGCGTTTTTCATAAGTGTAAAGTACAAGGCATTTTTATTTTTTAAATACCGCAGTTTACTTATTGTAAATGAGGATTTTAAAATAATCAAA
>JAOZTW010000454.1 GCA_029938985.1 Bacteroidales bacterium
TTAATTTTATAAATTATTGATAATCAATATAAAATGAAAGCAAAAACTTTAGTTCCTAATTCTTAATTCCTAATTAAAAAAGCGAACTAAAATATATTACCTTTGTATGTTTAAATTTAATTTATGTTATATCAAAACTGCCATTTGTATAAAAATACAAATTGTTTAATAAAATAAATGTATTTTTGGATATGAAAAATAAAATAAATAGACAAAGAATTTTCTTTCACCTACTTTTTTGGATTTGTATTAATCTTATATACGATAGTTATTCAGTGTTTTCTAATAGTGGAGGTCTAATAGATTTAAAGAAAACATTAGTAATTGATATACTTTTTGTTGCACCAATTCAAATTATTGGGGTGTATTTTGTTTTGTATTTTTTAATTCCAAAGTTTCTATTCAAAAAAAAATACGTACTGTTTGTTTGCACATCTTTAGTATTTTTTATAGTTTTAGTTTTATTTATATCATTACCTTTTGAATTTTTTGGGATTAAAAATCTTTACGGTTTTAGTAAAGAAATTAATTTTTGGGAATTTGCAAAAATTAGGTCAATTAGTTCGGTTACAATAATGTTAATGATTATTGGAGTTGCTTCAACTATTAAAATTTCAAGACATTGGATAAAAATTCAAAAAAGACATCAAAATTTACAAAAGGAAAAATATGAGACCGAATTAAAACTGAAAGAAGCAGAATTGAAATTTTTGAAATCGCAAATCAATCCACACTTTTTGTTCAATGCTTTAAATAATTTGTATAGCCTAACTTTAGAAAAATCGAACAAAGCACCAGAAGTGGTTTTAAAAATATCGGCACTGCTTGATTATATGCTTTATGAATGCAACGACAAATACATATCGCTATCAAAAGAAATCGACAGTTTGCATAACTATATTGAGCTTCAACGAATAAGATTTGGAGAGAATGCAAAATTTAATGTTGATATAAAAGAAGATATGAATTTTCATAAGATAGCACCTCTTTTAATACTCCCGTTTATAGAAAATGCCTTTAAGCATGGTTTGAGTAGAAATATTGAAGATGGTGAGATTGAAATAAAGTTACATACAGATAATAATAATTTGATACTAAAAGTTAAAAATTCGTATATTTCAACACCAGAAAGTAGTGAGGAAGATGATATACATCAAGGAATTGGATTAAAAAATGTAAAGAAAAGACTTGCACTTCAATATAATAATAAATACAAACTTAATATTTCTGACGCTAACAATTATTTTATAGTTGACCTAACAGTAGAATTAATAACATAATTAGTGATTAATAGTTGGTTTACAACATAATAAGTAGATTGTACACCAATAAAGTTTAAGCACGCCTTTTTTATATGATTTTAAAATTTTTTTTTACAAAAAAAAAAATTAACTTTGCGGCTAATATTTGAAACATATACGATATGTTTTAAAAATAGATTGACTTTGTATAGTAAGATGTCAGTAAAATACTATAATTCAATACTAAAATAAATATCGTATAGTTATTACTACTTATGATAGTAATAAAAAAATATAGGAGGTAGCCAAAAATCCGGAAAAGAGTAGGTGCAAAATCTTTAAATTGTATAAAAAATGGAAAAGAAAAGAGAAGTAAAAAAATTTGTAAAAATTACAGTTAAAGACAATAATTTGTCTAATGTAAGTTGTCAAGGACAGTATTCTTGCACAAACAAAACAAAGTAAATTAATTTAACTCGCATTATTTATTAATTTTAGTTACCAAAAAACATAAGTAACTAGAAATAAAGCTAAGTCCAGATATTTTTTGTTGATTAAATGCCAGCATTTTTGAAAATATAAATATATTGTATGCCTTAGTTTATAGTTAGTTTTGTTTTGTAATTGTATAATTTATCAATAATGCGGGTTAATCTAACGGTTGTATATAAACGCCTTACTTGAATATGTCAGAAATTATTAGAAAAATTGGAGATGTTGAATTAATGGTTGAAACGGAGTCGGCAAATGAGCTGTATTTTGAGCAATCGTTTATTGAAAAAAATAATATTATTGATAAAAATTTATCACCTGCCGACATTTGCAATTATATTGCGTCAGATACATACCTCCCCTTATTGCTAAACTGGGAATTATTAGATAAGTGTAATTTTTCTTGTCCATTCTGCTACATTACAGGGCATTCACACAACAAAATTATTAGTTTTGAAGAAATGAAACCACACATTAAAGAACTAATAAACAAAGGCTTGCTTTATTGTACGCTTACAGGAGGGGAAATTTTATTACATAAAGATTTTAAAAAAATTTATACTTTTTTAAAAAAACAAGGAGTGTTAATAGAATTATATACTAATGCTTATTTTATTGATAATGAAATAATTAATTTATTTAAAAAGTATCCTCCATACAAAATTGAAATTTCTATTTATGGAATAAGTCAAAACCGTTTTAATACCGTAACTGCAACAAAAAAAGGTAGTTATAGAAAAGTGCTTGATAATATTTTAGAATTAAAAAGCAATGGTTTTAATGTTAAGTGTAAAACGCCAATAAACAAGTTAACCAAACCAGATTTTTTTAATGTAAAAAATTGGTGCAAAAAACACAATATTGATTATTATTTTTCATCGGCAGTTTCAGATGCTTATGATGGTAGTAGCTTGCAAAATTTTTCGCTTTCGCTTGACGATGAAATGAGTTTTGAATCATTAAGAATTAGAGAAAATGAAGAAAAACAGGATTTTATTGATAAAAAAAATATAATTTCTGAAAAAAGATGTTACTCATGCGGAGTAAAAAACTATTCTTTGCATATAAATTCAGCTTTTGAGCTTAATTCTTGTGCCGAATCGGATATTAAAGAAACTTCGTCTAATATTTTGGATACTGGTATAAACAAAGCACTAAAAAAATATAGGGACTTTATTAACAAGCATTTAGAAAAAGCAATAATTGGTTGTTCAAGTTGTGAAGTGGTAGAATTTTGCAAAATGTGTCCAATATATGCAAAAAAAATAACTGATAAAAATAATAAAATAATAGATTTTAAAGTTCCTGTAAATTATTGTGAGAAGATGAAAATGAAAGCAAACCTGCTTTTTGAAAAAATATAGTAAACTACTTAGTGAAAATAAATAATTGACAAGTCCAAATTGTTAATAGTTTGTTTTAATGTGTCTTATAAGCACCCATACAAAAGTTTTTACATATTTGTATTTTTTAATCTATTGGTTTATAATTACATAATTGTATCATTGAATAATTGAATAATTCCTTATTATTATGTTGTAAAACGTTATTTATTAACAATATTTTTTATAAATAACTAAAGTTTTAAACCTGATTAATTCATAATTTCTAATTCTTAATTAATAACTATTAGTACATATAAAGCTCAAATATATGAAAATAGTAAATATAGTACCAGGTTTTGGCGGTACATTTTATTGTGGTAATTGCCTGCGTGATAGCGGATACACCAAGTCGTTGATAGAGATGGGACACGATGCAATGATGCTTCCTATTTACCTGCCTCTAACTTTTGAACATCAAGTTGAAGAAAGTGATACTCCAATTTTTTATGGTGCAGTGAATATTTATCTTAAACAAAATTTCAAATTGTTTAGGAATATGCCAAAATGGCTCGAGAATTTTTTTAACTCTTCGTCTATTTTACAATATGCAGCAAAAAAAGCAGGTTCTACTAGAACAGAAGGTTTGGAGGAAATGACAATATCTATGCTGAATGGAAAAAATGGGAATCAACACAAAGAATTACAAGAGCTTATTGATTTTCTTAAAGTTCACGAACAGCCAGATATTATTCATTTGTCAAATGCCTTATTGATAGGGGTTGCAAAGCAAATAAAACAACAATTAAAAATTCCTGTGGTTTGCTCATTGCAGGACGAAGACGTGTGGGTAGATGCTATGAACAGTAGTTATCAAAAAAAAGTTTGGGCTTTGATGAGCGAAAAAGCAAAGGATATTGATGCTTTTATTGCAGTTAGTAGCTATTATGCCGAACAGATGAAACAAAAAATGAATATTCCTTCTGAAAAAATGAATGTTGTACATATTGGTATTGACCCAGTACTTTACAAACCATCAAAACCTGCTAACAATCCTCAAGTAATTGGTTATCTTTCTCGAATGTATAAAGAACATGGTTTTGCTTTATTGATAGATGCTTATATAAAATTAAAAACAAAAACTGATTTTAAAAATGTTTTACTAAAACTTTCGGGAGGCTATACGGCTGATGATAAAAAATTTGTGAACAAGCAAATTAAAAAATTAAAAAATGCGGGAGTATATAACGATGTAGAAATTATTGACAATTTTTGTGTAGAAGCAAGAAGTAGTTTTTGTGAGAAACTGACAATACTTAGTGTTCCTGTTCTTAAAGGAGAAGCGTTTGGTACATATCAAATAGAATCGCTTGCCTGCGGTGTTCCTTTGGTGCAACCAGACTTAGGAGCGTTTACCGAAATTGTAGAAACTACAAATGGAGGAGTTTTATATGAACCAAACACTGTTGAAGCTCTTGTTGAAAAATGGTGCGAAGTTTTGTCCAATCCCACCAAGATAGAAGAAATGGGTGCTAATGGAGTAAAAGCTGTTTCAGAAAAATATTCTAACGAGGTTCTTACTAAAAAAGTTTTTAAAGTATATGAAAAATTAACCAATAATAATAATTAGCGATTGTTAAAAATGGGCGTTTTTCACGAGTATCAATTTTTTCGTTACTTTTGTAATATTAAAATGCTCATTTACAAAGGTAAACTGTAATTCTAATATTTCAAAAAAG
>JAOZTW010000036.1 GCA_029938985.1 Bacteroidales bacterium
AAAATTCAAAAGAACAAGTTTAAATGGTTAATTATTTATTTTGATATGCCTAAACAACTTATAGCTTATAAAAATCATTTTGAAAATTTATTAAAACTAACCGACCTAAAACAAACAAAAGATGTCAGAATTTAAAATTTTTAATAAAAGTTGCTATACGCTTGCTGATTTAGAAAATAGCACAATTGAAGCTCTTATAACTGACCCACCTTATGGTATTTCTTATCAAAATAATTATTGGGATAAAGATTTACCTGATAGACAAATTTGGAATGATAGCTTTAGAGTTTTAAAAGAAGGTTCTTTTGGATTAGTTTTTAGTTCTATAAGACTAATGCACAGATTGATGGTTGATTTAGAAGATTCTGGTTTTATAATAAAAGATGTATTAATGTGGGCATACTTGAATGGTATGCCAAAAAGTAGAAACGTAGGGCTTGCTATAGATAAAGAATTGAATATCAAAAGCGAAAAGATAGGAGAATATAAATATGTTCAAGGATATAAAAAAGGTGGAGCAGATAATTATAAAGCAAAAACAAAATATAAATTAACACCAAGTTCTGAATTAGGAAAAAAATTCAATGGGGCAGGACTGGGAATAAAACCAGCTTACGAACCAATAATATTAATACAAAAACCTATTAAAAAAGCTAAAAATGTAGCACAAAACACAATTATAAATGGCACAGATGCATTAAACTTAGAATCAACAAGAATACCTTATGAGAAAGGAGAATCAAAAGTGGGGCATAATCCGCATCCAAACGGAAGAGTAACAGCAAATATATTACGAACAAGTAATTTTAATGATGGATACGACAAGTTTTTTCTTGTCCCTAAAGTGAGACAAAAAAAAGACGATTATAATTTCCACCCTACTTTAAAACCTGTAAGTTTAATGTTTCATTTAACAAAATTAATTACTTTTGAGAAACAAACAATTTTAGACCCTTTTATGGGTAGTGGCTCTACTGGTGTTGCTTGTGCTAAATTGAAAAGGCATTTTATTGGATATGAATTAGATAGCGGTTATTTTAAAATTGCAAAAACAAGAATAGAAAAACAAAATTTGATTACAAATAATTCTATATTTTAGAAAAACAAAAATTATAAAAAATTAAATTAAACAAATGATAAACAACAATAAAACACCCGATTATATTTTTGAAATAAGTTGGGAAGTGGCTAATAAAGTGGGAGGTATTCATACTGTGCTGTCCACCAAAGCTAAATCTTTACAAGATATTGTAAATGAAAAACTAATTTTTATAGGTCCAGATTTGTGGAGAGACGAAACCAAGCCAAATCCGGAATTTATAGAAGATGCTGAATTATTCAAAGCTTGGAAAGATTATGCAGCAAAAGAAGGAGTGAGAATTAAAGTAGGACGTTGGAATATAGAAGGAACTCCAATAGCTATTTTGATAGATTTCACTACTTTATTTCCTAAGAAAGATAATATTTTATCGGGACTTTGGGAAGATTATAAATTAGATTCATTGTCGGGAGACTGGGATTATGTAGAACCAACTTTGTTTGGATATGCTGCAGGTCAGGTTATTGAAAGCTTCTGTAAATATAATCTTATTTTTGGTAATAAAATTGTAGCACATTTTCACGAATGGATGACCGGTTCTGGTGTTCTTTTCCTCAAAAAAACAGCTCCATATATAAGCACAGTATTTACAACCCATGCAACTGTTGTAGGTCGCACTATAGCAGGAAATGGACGACAACTTTACGAAAAGTTGAATCAATACAATCCCGACATGGTGGCAAACGAGTTTAATGTAAAAGCTAAACAATCGTTAGAAATGCTGTCTGCACAAAATGCAGATGTGTTTACTACCGTGAGCGACATTACGGCTCTTGAATGCAAACAGTTTTTGAACAGAAAACCAGATATAATTACCACAAATGGTTTTGAAGACGCATTTGTTCCCAAAGGTGAAATATTTGAAGAGAAAGTTAAAACATCAAAAGCAAAATTAAGACAAGTAGCCGAAGCATTGCTTGGTTACAGCCTTACAGATGATGCCTTGTTTATTGCCTCAAGTGGTCGCTATGAATATAGAAACAAAGGTATTGACGTTTTTATTGATGCCTTAAAAGCTACCAATAATACAAAAAAAGAAATTGTTGCATTTATATTAGTACCTGGCGATATTGCTGGAGTTAATCAACAATTGAGACAAAAAATTAATGGTAATTCTGACATTGAAATATCAAATAAATTTTTAACTCACGAGCTTAGAAACACTGATTACGACCCTGTTATTAATAAATTGAAAAAACTTAATATTAATAATAACAAAGAGGATAACATAAAAATTATTTTCGCACCCACCTATTTAAACGAAAACGACGGAATTTTTAATTTGAATTATTATGACCTTCTTATAGGTTTTGATTTAACTGTATTTCCTTCATACTACGAGCCTTGGGGATATACTCCAATGGAAAGTATTGCTTTTAAAGTACCAACTATTACTACAGATTATGCTGGTTTTGGACTTTGGGTAAACAAAGAAGTAAAAAATACAAATATTGCGGTAAAAGTTGTTGCTCGTAGCAAAATGAGTTATGATAAAATAGTTGAAAATATTTCAAAACTGTTAACTATTTTTTCTAAATATACAGACGAGGAAAGCAAAAAAATTAGAGAAAATGCTTATACCATTTCTAAAAAAGCAAGTTGGCAAAATTTTATAATTAATTATGAAAAAGCCTATGATTTATCTATTAGAAAAAAAGAAGATAGAAAAGATACAATAGCAGATATAGATTATGCCGAAATTATTGCAGGTTCACTTCCCTCGCAGGAAACCGATAATCCAAAATGGAGAAGAGTAGAAATACAAGCATTTTTACCCGAAGTAATACAGGGTTTAGAAAAAATATCAGATAATTTATGGTGGTCGTGGAACACCGAAGCGGTATCTATGTTTAAATACATTAATCCTCTACTTTGGAACGATAGCGAACAAAATCCAAAAGTTTTTCTTGAAAAAATATCTAATAAAAGATTTGCTGAAATTACTGAAGATAAATATTTTATTGATAAATATAATAAAGTATTAACCGAATTTAATAATTATATTGAAAAAGGTAAAAATCAAAATCTTCCACGAATAGCTTATTTTAGTATGGAGTTTGGTTTTCACGATTCTATAAAAATATTTTCGGGTGGACTTGGCATTCTTGCAGGTGATTACCTTAAAGAATCAAGCGATTCAAATATCAACATGGTAGGTGTTGGGCTACTGTATAGAAAAGGATATTTTAAACAAATACTTTCGCCTGATGGACAACAACTTGCGGCTGACAATTTACAAGATTTTTCAAAAATGCCTCTTAAAAAAGTGGTTGACGAAAATGGAAATTGGCTAACTGTTTCAATTCTTTTTCCTGGACGAACAGTGTTTGTGAGAGTTTGGCAAGCAGAAGTGGGACGAAATAAACTTTATTTATTAGATACAGATTATGAAGACAATTCGGAACACGACCGCTCTATTACGCATAAACTTTATGGAGGCGACCACGAAAACAGATTTAAACAAGAAATGGTGCTTGGAATTGGCGGAATTAGAACTCTCGAAAAAATTGGTGTTGATGCAAACATATATCATTGCAACGAAGGACATGCCGCTTTTATTGGATTAGAACGTTTAAATAAGCTCATTACCAAAGAGATGCTTTCTTTTGAAATATCGCTTGAAATAATCCGTTCATCTACTCTGTTTACTACTCATACTCCCGTACCTGCTGGTCACGACACTTTTAACGAAGACCTTGTGAGAACTTATATGGCTCATTATCCGCAAAGACTAAATATTAGTTGGGACGAATTTATGAATCTTGGAAAATCATCTCCTTACGACCATAAATTTTCGATGAGTTACTTGGCCGCAAATTGCTCGCAAGAAATTAATGGAGTAAGTATGTTACATGGAGAAGTTACAAAATCAATGTTCTCAGGACTTTGGAACTCTTATTTTAAAGACGAATCAAGCATAGGATATGTAACAAATGGTGTTCATTACGAAACTTGGACAGCCAAATTTTGGCAAAAACTATATAAAAACAATTTTGGAGAAGGATTTTTAGATAACCTATCTGATAATTCTTATTGGAATAAAATTAAATCTGTACCAGACAGTAAAATTTGGAAAATAAGAAATAAATTAAGAGCCGAGCTAATTGATTTTATTAAACAACGTGTTAGAAAATCGTGGACTAAAACTTATGAAGACCCAAAAAATATTGTAAAAGTATTAAATAATTTGAACGAAAAAACTCTTACAATTGGTTTTGCACGCCGTTTTGCAACTTACAAAAGAGCTCATTTACTTTTTACCAACATAGAGCGATTGGCAGAAATATTGAACAACGAAAAAATGCCTATTCAAATTGTTTTTGCAGGAAAAGCTCACCCTAATGATGGTGCAGGTCAAGACCTTATAAAACGAGTTGTGGAAATGTCGAAACGTCCAGAATTTCTGGGAAAAATTATTTTTATGGAAGACTATAATATCGCACTGGCACAAAAACTTGTACAAGGTGTTGATATTTGGCTAAACACGCCAACTCGTCCGCTTGAAGCCTCTGGAACAAGTGGAATGAAAGCAGTTATGAACGGTGCTTTACATTTTAGTGTGCTTGATGGCTGGTGGGTTGAAGGTTATCAAAAAGATGCAGGTTGGGCTTTGGAACAAGAACGAATTTACAACGAACAAGAATTTCAAAACAAGCTTGATGCTGAATTTTTGTATTCTCTTATTGAAAATGATATTGCTCCTGCTTATTACAAAACAAATACAGAAAATGTACCAACTCAATGGGTTGGATATATCAAAAATTCTATAGCAGATATAGCACCGCAATTTACAACTAAAAGAATGATAGATGATTATATTGAACGTTTTTATACTAAATTATATAATCGTCATGTTTTGTTGACCGAAAATAATAATGAGAAATTGAATGAACTTATTCAATGGAAAGCAAAAATTAGACATGAATGGGATAAAATTAAAGTGCTTTCGGCAAAACTACCCGATACTACTCAAAAATCGTTGAACATAGAAGAAGAATATAAATCGGAGGTTATTATTGAACTAAAAACTCTTGCTCCCGAAGACATTGGTATAGACCTTGTTGTGATTGAAGACCCAGAGGCTTACGAACAAAAACTGATAAGTAAATCTTCATTTAAACTCATAAAAAACAACAATGGAATAGCATATTACGAACTTTTGGAAAAACCAAAAAAATCGGGTGTGTATAACTATGCAATACGAATATATCCAAAACACCAACTTATTCCATATCCACAAGATTTTAAACTTGTTAAATGGGCGTAAGGTGAATTAAGAATTAGGAATTAAGAATTGGTTTACACCTTATATATTAACTTATTTCAAAAATTGTTAAAACTATTATATTACCAAAAAATTTATAAAATACTTAAATTTAAAGGTGTAAACTAATTCCTAATTCTTAATTCCTAATTATTTGATATAAAATAAAAAATATTATTTTTTAAAAAAAAATTATTTTATTTCAAAAATTTTTCTTAAATTTGGCAAACAATTAAATTAAATATATATTAACTTTTAAAAAGAAATAAAATGAAAAAAATTTTACTTATAGTTTTAATAACAATACTTACCACAGGAGTTTTTGCACAAAAAAAAGCGAGAATTGAGGCAGCATATTTTGTTGATGCAGCTCCAGGTTTTAATTTTTTTGTAGGAGATGATGCAAAAGAATTTATAACAATACCAAAAAAAATGGGATCAGGGCTTTGTGATTTTTCCTTTAATTATAGCATTTCAAATTATTGGATTTTATTACCCAAAAAAGATATGATTGGAGTTGCGTTTCCTCTTGGTTTACGAATAGCAAAATATCGTTTTATAAACAACCTTTATTTTGACAACAGTACTGGTGTAATTAAAACATTAGAAGACACAGACCCAACTCATGTTTACAATACTTCTTTTACAAGTTACGATGGAAGTAAATTAGTAACAGGTTATTGGCGAGCTCCAGTTCTTATTTACTTGCCTTTGCAAAGATGGTTTGGAGGAGCAAATGATAATATAGGAATTTTTGGTTCGTTCTTCTACGAGAGACATGCTTTTACATATCACAAACTAAGATTTAAAGAAGACGGGAAAAAGAAAAAAATCTTTACAGGAAACAATAGTTTCAAAGATTTTGGTTTATCTAAAGACAGAATTGGAGTGTCGGGAGGTTTACGATTTTTCAGAGTTGTCTTTTTTGCACAATATTTAATAACCCCATTTTTTAATGATTCAGTTGGTAAAAATATAAATGAAATGAGAGTAGGACTAAATATTATTCCTTTTTAAAATTATTTGAGGAATATATAACTATCTACTTACCATTTAATTTAACAAACTGTTTAATTTTGAACACCATTAGTTCTACTTTACGAAGTTAAAAGTCTTTGATTATAAGTGATTTAAGCACCAACGGTGCAATAATCAATACCCTTGCCTGAAAGGGCAAGGAACAAAAAAACGCAAAATATTTAAGCTCCAACGGTGCGAAATCTATTGCATTTGTGAATAGATTACTCACCTTTGGAGCTTACAAAACAAATAGATAATATATCTTGTTCGCACAGGCAATCCTATTGATTATCACGCCTTTGGCGTTTGTTTTAACTTCGTAAAGTAGAATTAGTAAATTAAGTAATCAAATTATTAAATTCTATAAAAATGAAAAAAACTCTAATTATTATTTTTGTTTCAATAATTACTATGAACGTTTTTGCACAAAGCGAAAGCCGTATAGATGCCATGTATTTTAACGATGTTACACTTGTTGGATATAACTTTTTTGTAGGTGCTGATGCAAAAGAATTTACAACAGTTCCAAAAGTATTAGGTTCTGGTGTTTACGATTTCTCTTATAATTATAGCATTCCAATATGGCTGATAAAACCAGACAAAAGATTAATTGGTGTTGCACTTCCAATTGGTTTGCGAATAGCAAAATACCGTTTTTTAGACAATCTTTCTGTTGAAAACAACAATGGAACTTACCAATTTTCAGAAAACACAGACCCTACGCACTCATACAATAATTCTTTTTTTAGCTATGAGGGAAGTAAATTAGTAACAGGATATTGGAGAGTTCCAATTCTTGTTTACATGCCTGTACAAAAATGGCTTGGTGGCGACAAAGATAATTTTGGGATTTTTGGTTCGTTTTTTTACGAAAGACGAGCATTTAGTTATCATAAATTAAAATACAAGGTGGACGGTAATAAACAAAAAATCTTTACTGGAAATAAAAAGTTTAATGATTTTGGTTTTACAAAAAACAGGATTGGAGTTTCTGGTGGTATAAAAATTTCAAAAATAGTATTTTTTGCACAATATCTAATAACTCCATTTTTTGATGATTCTGTTGGAAAGAAAATTAATGAAATGCGTGTTGGATTAAATTTTGTCCCTCCCAAAAAAAAGAGTAACAATTCTACTCCATTTAGAAATTATGAATTGTAAAACTTTTAGCCATATTAATATAAATAATTAACGATTTAAACTCGTTCTTTTTGCTTTTAACGTCTTCAATAGGACAAATAAAAATAACCTAACCGATTAAAATTATGGAATATCCAATAGTATTATTTATATTTATTGTTCTTGGTGTAGTAGCAATAGTGTTGATTAGTAAGTATATGAAAAAAGGATTCAAAGTAATTTCAAATTGTACAGTAATTGTAGTTTCATTATTGTTAGGTTTATTTACTTCAGGAACTTTTGATTATAGAGACATAAATATTAAAAACGTGGAGTATAATTTTTCGATAAACGATTTGAAGGAGAAATATTGCAATAAACAACTGAATTATAGAGACTCTGTTAAATGTTATGTTATTCTATCTCCTATCTGTGATAGTATTATTAAAAATTATTCTCAAAAAGAACTTAGACAAATGGCTTGGAATAAATATAAAATGAATGTTGCAATAAAACAATCTATTAAGAAACAGAAACCTACTATACATAAAGAACTTAAAAAAATAAACGCATTATATCTTTGGAATGACTTTATTCTTGACATGAAAGATAATAATTTTTTTATTCGCTAAAACTGACGTTTATATACAGTTAGTGAAAATTGGGTTAATTTTATGTGAAAAACGTGATAAAATTGAAGCCGAATATTTATTAAACGTATTTAAACAGCCTATTGGAATAGCAAAATACGAATTTAGTAAAGCTATACCAAATCAATTAAAGTCTGAATTACCAAGTATTGAAAATGAATTAAGTAACAACAAACTTACTAAATAATAATTGCTTTAACATTGTTCTTGATGTCTGTTATTTATTAAGACTTAATTTTTAAAGTATTGTTAAAACGAAAAAGAATTTACAATGTCCCTTATTTTTTGCCACAAGGCAAATAATAGACAACTTGGAAACGTCTGAATAGCATGACAAGTAGTAATTTGAAGATTTTGACATCAAAAGGTTATTACACTCACAAAAAAACATAACTTTTTAGTACTAACGACTTGTTACCATAGTGTTAAAATTGGAGGGTAAAGAGAAGCATTTAAAATTAGCCTTTATAGTTTATTGAAAATACAACAACTTAGGCATATTAAAATAATTTTAAAATTTTTATAAATAATGGAACAAAACATTAGATGGCAACAACGATTTTCTAATTACAGAAAAGCATTGAAACAACTTAGTGTGGCAATAAAAATTTATAACGATAGTTGTAACAGCGATTTATATGATAACGAAATTAATGAAATTATTCAAGAATCGGTAATCAAAAGATTTGAATACACTCATGAGTTAGCATGGAAAGTAATGAAAGATTTTTTAAAATATCAAGGCAATAATGATATTGCAGGTTCAAGAGATGCAACCAGAGCTGCTTTTAAAATTAACCTTTTTGAAAGTACTGATAATGCAATAACTTGGATGAATATGATAAAGAGTAGAAATCTAAGCACACATACTTACGATGTAGAAACAGCAAATGATATTGCTAAATTAGTTGTTAGTGAGTACCATAAATTATTTCTTGAATTTAATGAAAAAATGACTGATAAAATTGATGGACAACAAAAAGACATTTTTTCATAATTATTAATATTAGGCATATTTAAAATGAAATAAGGATTACAACAAAATGTAATTGATAAAATTACTTCGGTATTAGAAACTTTTGAAGAAATAGAACAAGTTGTTTTGTACGGCTCACGTGCTATGGGAAACTATAAACCTGCATCTGATATTGATTTTGTTTTAAAAGGTAATAAGTTAAATATTAAAATATTACATAATCTAAGTTGGACATTAGACGATTTATTATTGCCCTATACATTTGATTTGTCTATTTACAATCAAATAAAAAATAAAGATTTAATTAAACATATAGAACAAATTGGAAAAACTTTTTACATAAAACCCTCATTGAAGGACTTAATAGCTATCGCATTATAAAAATTCTCGACTCAAAGAGATGATTAAAACATATTTTAAACAGATGAACAAAATACAATTATTTGGCTTGCTCGGAAAACAATTATCTTATTCGTTTTCCAAAAAATATTTTACCAGTAAATTTGAAAAAGAAAATATTACTAATGCAAAATACGAAAATTTTGTATTAAATAATATTAATTTGCTTCCAGAAATGTTAGAAAGCAATACCAATTTAAAGGGTTTTAGCGTTACTATACCATATAAGGAGCAAATTATTCCGTTTTTAGACGAACTTAGTCCAGAAGCAAAAAAAATAAAAGCAATTAATACTGTTAAAGTGAGTATTAAAAACAATAAACAATATTTAAAAGGCTACAATACTGATATTTATGGCTTTGAAAATACATTAATTCCTTGTTTGCAAAAACAGCACAAAAAAGCATTAATTTTGGGTACAGGAGGAGCTTCAAAAGCAGTAAAATATGTGTTTGAGAAAAACAATATTTCGTTTTGTTATGTGTCTCGTACCAAAAAACAGGATAATCTAACTTATTCGGAATTAGATGAAAAGATTATTCAAACATATCAAATAATTATTAATACAACACCGCTTGGTATTTCTCCTAATATTGAGCAAGCACCAGATATACCATATAAATATCTGAATAAAAATCATTTACTATACGATTTGGTTTACAATCCAGCAGAAACAAAATTTTTGTATCTTGGACGAAAACAAAACACTATTACAATAAACGGCTTGAGAATGTTAGAACTACAAGCAGAAAAAGCATGGGAAATATTTTGTAATTCTTAAAAAATGAAAAAAAATAATGTATATATAAAAATTCTGTCTGTAACACTATTAATAATAGTTTTTGCACCAGTATTGCTATATCTTTTTTTTCAAATACCTTTTGTACAAAGCTATTTAACCAAAAAAACATCTGCAATTATTTCGAAACAATTGCATACCGATGTTACCGTTCGGCATGTTTCATATACTTTTTTAAACGATATAATTATCCGAGATTTATATATTGAAGATAATTCAGAAGACACACTAATTTATATTGACAAACTAACCGTAAGACCGCTAAAACTTCGTATTGCAAAAAATGAATTTCGCATTAGGAAAATTGAAATAAACAATTTTAAAACAGAAATATACGCTGATTCAAGTGGGTATTCTAATTTTCAAAATTTTATAGAAAATATTGTTGGAGAGAAAAAAGAAAAAGACGATGCAGCAAAAGATAAACATATTGATTTTAAAGTAGATAAATTAATAATAAAAAACTCAACAATTTCTTATCAAAAACAAAATAACGATACTACCTCCAGTGGATTAGATTACAACGATATATATCTTAGTAACTTTAATTTAATGTTCAAAAAAGTTCATTATGTAGATGACTCGCTTTCGCTTTCGCTGAAAAACCTTAGTTTTTGCGATAAATCTGGTTTTGAACTAAATAGAGTTTCTTCCGAAACCCTTATTTATTCTCCACAACAAACTATTTTAGACAATTTTTTGATTGAAATGTCTGAAACAAATATTGATTTTAACAGAATTGCATTAAAATATAAATCAATAGATGATTTCAAACATTTTATTGATAATGTAAACCTTGATATTCAAATTAATAAAAGCCAAGTTTCTTTATATGACTTAGGTTATATTTCGCCAAAACTAAATGGCTATAACCAGATATTAAAAATGTCTGGCGATATAAATGGAACAGTTAGTAACCTTTCAGCAAAAGATTTAAGCATAAAATTTCAAGACGACACACATTTACTAACTACTTTTAATTTTATTGGTCTTCCCAATATTGAAAGCACATATTTTGATGTACAAATAGATACATTATCAACATCACGAAGAGATATTGCTTCGATAAAAAATGCAAAAAATCCTAATAAACAATTAATTGAACTTCCAGCTGAATTGAAAAAACTTGGAAAAATAAGTTATAATGCAAAAATTACAGGTTTGTCAAACAATTTTACTGTAGTGGGTGGTTTAAAATCAAATCTTGGAAATGTTTATACTGATATTGAAATAAAAAGAGATAGTCTCAAAAATAATATTCATGGAATAATAAATACTAACAACTTGCAAGTTGGTCATTTGATTGATAATGATAAAATTGGAGCAATAACTTTTAACGATACAATTGATGTTAATTTATTTAAAGACAGTACTATTTCAGGAAATACTCATGGAAAAATTTCTCAATTCTATTTTAACAAATATAATTATAGAAACATTAGTATAGATGGAGATTTTACTAAAAAATCGTTCACTGGAAATATAAATGTGAATGACACTAATTTGATAAGTAACTTTAATGGTAAAGTAAGTTTTTTGGAGGAAAAACCAGTATTTGATTTTAAATTGGATATAGATTCTGCTCAATTATTCAAATTAAATTTTGAGAAAAATGACTCTAATTCGTTTATTGCTCTTGGAGTAGAATCTCATTTAACAGGTTTAAAATTAGATGATATAACTGGTACTTTTAACTTTACCAAACAATTTATTTATCAAAAAAACAACGAACAACTTGTTATTGATACACTTGAAATATCCTCCTATGTTAAAAATTATTTTGGAGGAAAAGAAAACAAAGAAATAACACTTATTTCAGATTTTGTTGATGGTCAAATACGAGGTTTTTTTGAATTTGCTTCTTTAATAGATTATAGTAAAAAGTTATTGTCAAGTTATTTACCTTCTGTTGAAAAAGAAAAAGAATCAATCAACCTAACAGATATAATTTCAGATAACACAATAGACGATGGCAACTTTTTTAACTTTAATTTTGATTTAAAAAATACCGAACAAATAACTCGTTTCTTTGCACCCAATATTTTTATTTCCAATAATTCGTTGATTAGAGGAAGCTATAATTCGATGAGTAAAAGAATATTAGCTAAAATCAATTCCGAAAAAATTAAAATTAAAGAAAGTGAAATTTCTAATATTGAAATAATGTCTGATACAAAAAATGATACTTTAAAAGTTGATATTTCTTGTAAAAAAGTAAGTATAAATAAAAAATTCTTTTTAGATAGTCTTAGATTAAATTGTGCAATTAACAATGATACTGTAGGATTAAAAATAAATTGGGAAAATAAATCTGACAGTATAAATAGAGGAAGTATTAGTTCAATTTCTGCGTTTTCTAAAGATACATTAAATAATTTATCTGTAAAAATTAATTTTGCAAACGACACAATTTTTCTAAATAATAGAGCTTGGACGCTTACAGACACAAAACTTAGATTAGATAGTAATGCCTTGAATATAAGGAATTTTTATCTACATAATAAAAAAAGAGGACAACATATTGGTATTACAGGAATTGCTTCTAAAAATCCAGAACATCAAATAAATATTAGACTACAAAATTTTGACATGAATGAGTTAACTCCATTTATAGGAAATGTTAATATACAGGGACGTGTGAGTGGAACAACAGGAATAAAAAATATTTCGGAAACACCTATAATTAATAGTTTTAATGTTATTTCCGATTTAATGTTTAACGATGTGAAATTAGAAACTCTTGTTGCAAAAAGTGAATATAAAGTAGATAGTTCTAAAGTTGCTGTACATCTTTTTACTCAAAAAAACACAAACGATGGTAGTACAATAAAAGTAGAAGATATGCAAGATACTGTAAAAAAGCGTTTTGTTGAAGTCAAAGGAGACTATTATGTAAATACCAAAAAACTAAATTTTAATGTTAAATTTCATAAGTTTTTGCTAAAAGCTTTTCACCCATATTTTGAAAATGTAGTAGATAAAATGGGAGATAATACGAATATGCAAGGCTACATAAATGTAAAAGGAACGACTGAAAAACCTTTGTTTAGTGGTGATTTAAGTGTTAATAGAGCTGTTTTTAGATTAAAACAAACACAAGTTATTTACTCAATAAGTGGAGAATTAAGAACTACTTTTGATAATAATTTTGTTGATATTCATAGAACTAAAATAGTTAGCATAGGAGGAACAGGACATGCCGAATTAATGGGAAGAGTAACTCATAGTAATTTTAAAAAAATGAATATTGACATGGTCTTTCGTCCTGACAGTTTGATGGTTCTTGATTTGAAAGACACAGTCTCATCTCTTTATTATGGCAAATTATTTGCCTCGGGAGTGGTTAACATTAAAGGACCACCAAAAAACTTAGTTATTGATGCAAAAATAAAAACTGAACGAAACTCAATAATTTCTATACTGTTGAACAACAGGGCAGATATAAAAGAAGAAAATTCGTTTATGACATTTGTTGAAGCCGAGGATATAAACATAACAGATACTTTGAACTTGGAGCTTGAAAAAGAAGTTAAAATGCAGGGAATTACTTTGAATCTGAATTTAGATATTGACCCAATGAGCAAATTTAAACTGATAATGGACGAAACGACAAACGAAGTAATTTATTTGCAAGCTGATGGTAATTTGAATTTTATGTTAAATCAATTTGGTGATATGAATCTGCTTGGTACACTTACTATTGTTAAGGGCTTATATAATTTTCAGCTACAAAATATAATTTCCAAGAAATTTGAAGTAAAACCTGGTAGTACAATAACTTGGACAGGAGAACCAACCGACGCAATTTTAAATATTAGTACAATTTTAAAAATGAAAAATGTTAGTATTTTTGATTTAGTTTTGGAAGAAGACTACAGAAGCGAAAAAACGGCAGTGGAATGTCAAATACAACTAACAGACCAACTGATGTCGCCCAATTTGAAGTTTGGAATAGAACTTCCAAAAGCGGACGAAAAAATTGTGTCGCAATTAAATCGTCTTGAACAACAGGATATTAACAAGCAAATTTTATCGCTATTAATACTTGGTAGATTTCAACCATTGCCAGGTTTAACGTCAAACGATGGCTCTTCGGGGGGAAATATGATAAATGCCAGCGAAGTTATTTCCAATCAATTAACACACTGGCTCTCCGAAATTGATGAGAGCTTAGATGTAACTGTTGGTGAGGTATCTGCCGAAGAGGTGTCGGCGGCCATGTCAAAAACAATGTTTAACGATTATCTAACTATCAACACCGAAGTTAGCACCAACGACAAGAACGCACAAGAAGGAACAAGCAACATAGTTGGTGATGTGGAGGTTGAGGTAAAAATGAATAAAAAAGGAACTTTAAAATCGAAGGCTTTTAACAAATCGAACAAAACAGAAATATACGAAAAAGGACCTTACTCACAAGGAGCTGGTGTATTTTTTAAACGAGATTTTAATTGGTATCTTTTTAAAAATGATAAGAAAAAAAAGAAGAACGATAAAAAAATAGAATAATTTTGGGTCAGGCTTATTGGCTTTTCATCTAAGGTTACTCAATGATGCAAATCAACGACTTTTTGTGGCAAACGTAAATAATAAAAATATAGATATTTATGCGTAAAACGTTCACGCTTTACACGTTTTTTACTGTCAAATACAACAATCTGTTGGTTGCTACAAATATTTCGGTGCTACGCACCTTTGCTATAATCTGTTGGTTGTTACAAATATTTTTGTGCTATACACTTTGTAATTTATTAAAAAAAATATACCTATTTCAAAACCAAACATACAAAATGAAAAAATACCTTTTTTTGTTATTTCAGACACTTTTGTTTGTTTCGTGTGGCAATAATCAGGAGAAAATATTAATTTATGTTGGCTCGGCAAGTCAACCTGCTACTAACGAGATTATTGAATTGTTTGAAAACGAAACAGGAATAAAAGTAGAAGTAATTTATGGTGGCTCAGGACATGTTTTGAGCCAAATGATAATTAGTAAAAAAGGAGATGTGTTTTTTCCTGGCTCTTCCGACTACATGAATATTGCTAAAGACAAAGGTGTGGTTATAAAAAATTCCGAAAAACGGGTGTGTTATCTTGTGTCTGCAATAAATGTACAGAAAGGAAATCCGAAAAATATTTACACACTTAAAGACTTACTACGTAACGATTTAAAAGTAGCAATAGCAAACCCCGACGGAGTTTGTGTGGGGGCTTACGCAGTGGAAATTATTGAAAACAGTTTTTCGGAAAAAGAACAAAAACTTTTTTTTGATAATCTGATAAATTACACTGGTAGTTGTTCCAAAACGGCGACAGCAATATCGTTAAAAACCACAGATGCAGTTATCGGGTGGCGAGTTTTTCAATACTGGGATAATACTAATATCCAAACTGTTGATTTAGATAAAACCGAAATTGTGAGAATAGCATATATGCCAATAGCGGTTTCTAAATTTACAAAAAATAAAGAAAATTCCGAAAAATTTATTAATTTTGTAATTTCTGAAAAAGGAAAAAAAAAATTTGAAAAATATAATTATTTCACAACTCCAAAACAAGCTTTTGAATATATTGGAGAAGAAAAAGAAATTGGAAAATAATAGATAATAGCTGTAAAACACAAAACATTAGTATATATTTTAATGTACTTACATTTAATTGATAAACGAAATTATAAATGTCAAATAAAAAGCCCCCCAAACCCAAATGGAAAGAAAGGAGGTGCAAAACACCAGAAAAAGTTAAAGAAGTTGTTGAAAACATTAAAGATAAGGACTTAAAAGCTTCAAAAGAAAGATTTTTCAGGAACAAAAATGGTAAATCTCGTTATGCTGATGTAGTTGGAATAGATAAAAAAACAAGAAAAATAAAAGTAATTCATCAAATTGGAAAACAAAATAAAAATGGTACTCCAATAAAACGAGAACGAGATGCAATAGAAGATATGGCTACCCACATAAAGTTAGACAAAAAAAATCCCTTTGACAAAGTTTTTCACTTTGTCAAAGTTGTGGCTACCACAAATATACTGTGAATTACAACTTTGTAAAAGTGAAAAACTTTGACAAAGCAGAAACTTTATAATTATAAAATCCAACGTTACATGGGTAGCCTAAATTTTTTAATCCAGAAAAAGAAGACCCCAGAAAAATATCTTCTTTTTGATAAAACAGGAACAATAAAATAGAATAATGAAAGAGTGCAATTTACAATTGATAAATGCAAATAGAACAGAGATTATT
>JAOZTW010000455.1 GCA_029938985.1 Bacteroidales bacterium
ATTTCTTTTATTTTATTGGCAGTAATGATTACTTTTGCAGGAGGAATGTTTTTTACAAGTTGTGAGAAGGAGAATGCTTTGGAGTCAAATGAAAATTTGAACAAAACTACAAATGACGAAAGTTTTCAAAAGAAGGTAGAAAATTTTGATTTATCTACAATTGCAGTAGAAGATAACATATTGGTATTTGAAAGCATGGAAATTTTTAATGTAGGTCTATCAAAATTGAATGAGATGGAAGCATCTGAAAAGATGAACTGGGAAAAACGAAACAACTTTGAATCAATGTACTCAAAACACTCAGATTATGAGCAAAATAGTACAAAATTATCTGATGAATGTAAAAACGAAGAATTATATTTAAGCAAAAATATGAAGCTTACTAATGACTTTGAAAAAGTGATTGATATTGAAAACAATGAAATAAATATTTTTGATACTTATTATGCTTTTGCAGTAAATGAAGATGGAAAAGTTAAAATTGCGAATACAATTTATACTTTTAAGAAAAATGAATTGATTATTGAAGATAAAACAAATACTGAAATTATTGATATGACAGATTATTATAATATTGAAAATAATAAAAAATACCAAGAAATTGAAGTATTAAAAGGTTTAGGAACTGTAACTTGGAATAGCGAAACAATTGAACAAACATATAAAGCTGATGGTTGTCGTTATAAAATAAAAGCCAATGCAAAAAGTTACTCTTCAAATAAAATGACTGCAGATTTTTGGCATTATAAAAAGAGATGGGGATCTTATAGATTGTCAACATTAAAATATTACGAACTTTTTGAAATATACTATAAGAAATCAAATGGATATTCATCCTCAATCTATAAAGTACATGGCGATAATTATTATTTCTCTGGCTATCATTTTACAAGTAGTTCTTATGGTGGGAGTTTTACAAAAATTTATTTTAGAGGGATAAACTTCGATGAAAGAGTCAATAGTAGTTCTAATAATTTTGAGATTTCAAAAACATAATTGGCTAATTTTAAATACTTCATTTTGTTATGAAACAAAGATTTTTATTTATTATGGTTATATTTTTACTACTCAATTCTTGTGTAGAAGAATTTGAATTAGACGAAGATATGTACAAACCAGTACTTATTGTAAATAGTCACTTTTCAGACAATAATCAAATGAAAATCTTTGTTTTTAAAGCTAAGAATATTTTTGAAATAAGAAATTCCGAAATTCATAAGCTCAATTATGGATTAAAAGACAGTTCATTTATTCCATTAATTACAGATTCTCAAATAGCAGACGCACAAGTAAAAATTATAGATTTAGAAACACACGAAGAAGAGACATTAACTTTGTTGGACAGCTTTTACTATAAAACACAAAATATTTATCCACAAATTAACAAAAACTACCGAATTGAAGTTTCAACAGAAGGTTTTGAACCTGTTTGGGCTGAAACAAAAATACAAGAATCTGGCATTATCGAATCAATAAATTATTTAGGTTATGCTTTTGCTGATGAGTTTAACAATGAAAGATACTTACTTCAGGTAAATGTAAAAGATGTGGAAAATGTTGGAAATTTTTATGAAATGATTGTTTATTCAAAGTATTATGAAGAAAATTATTATATTTACTCTGATAGTGGTTTAGAGTATAGTTATGTATATGCTACCTTTATATCAGATAATAATATTGATCCAGTTTTGCAAGAAGCCATTAATTGGAGAGGAAGGTCATATATTTTTTCTGACCAGCAATTTGCTAACAGTAATCATAGTTTTAACGTATTTACACATAAAATAAGCGTTATTGATCCAGTAACACTTGAAAGCATTGTAGTTGAACCAGATAATTACTTGGTAGAGCTACGCACAGTATCAGAGGATTATTACAATTATCAAAAACAATATAGAAAACATATTAGTAATTCTGATTATATTAATGGTTTTCAATTAGAAACAGGTTTTTCAAATCAGTATGCACCAATATCACTATATTCTAATATACAAAATGGATACGGAATTTTTTCAGGTTATTCGTTTGTAAGGGATTCAATTATCAATATATTAGATTAAAAACACTTATGTATAAAAAACCTACCTTCCTTTTATTACTTATATTATTTGTAACAAATATAATAGCACAAAATTATACAATAAGCGGTTTTATAAAAGATATTAAAACAGGCGAAATAATTATTGGAGCAAGTGTATTTGACAATAATTCGTTAAAAGGTACATCTACAAATTCTTATGGATTTTACAGTTTAACGCTTTCGGGCAAAGACAGTTTATTACTTGTAGGTTCTTTTGTTGGATACGAGAAATATACCAAAAAAATAATTCTTTCAAATGATACAATTTTAGATATATTTTTGAGCAGCAATACAGAAATAGATAATGTTTTGGTTCAAGGCAATAGCAGCATTTTAAAAGCAACATCAAGCACAGTAGAAATACCAGTAAGAACAGCAAAGTTATTACCATCAATGGGTGGTGAAATAGACATAATAAAATCCTTACAATTAATGCCTGGTGTGCAATCTGCTGGTGAGGGTTCAAGTCAGTTAATTATACGTGGTGGTAGTCCCGACCAAAATCTTGTGCTTCTCGACGAAGTGCCACTTTATTATACCAATCATCTTGGCGGTTTTATTTCTGCATTTAATCCATATTCTATCAAGAAGGTAGAAATAATAAAAGGAGGATTTCCTGCACAATATGGAGGTAGATTGTCGTCAATAATTGATATTAGAACAAAAGACGGAAACAAGAAAAAATTTGGCGGTGAATATAATATTGGAATATTATCTGCAAAATTAACTTTGGAGGGACCTATAATAAAAGATAAATTTTCGTTTATATTTTCTGCTCGCAAAGGTTTATTAGATTTATATTCTAATATTTATTTAAAAACATTACCAGAATCAAATCAAAATGCAGGTTACAATTTTTATGATTCTAATTTAAAATTTCATTATATTATTTCCAAAAAAAGTAATCTATATTTTGGATTTTATACCACCTCCGATATTATTAATATAAATTATAAAGAACAAAAAAATGGTTTGAAGACTGTTAATAAGTTTGGCACTGGTTGGCAAAATACTGTGAGTAATGTTAAGTGGAATTATAATTTATCAAATAAATTGTTTATGAATTTAACTGTAGCTCATTCTTTTTATAGTTATTTTAATAATATAAAAAATACAGCCCAAAGTTTATCAGACACAGTTGCAGACTATATTAATAGTGAGGGTGATTTACGCTTTAAATCAAATATTAACGATATTATTTTAAAAGCAAATTTTAATTACAATCTAAATTATTCTAATAACATTAAATTTGGGATAAATATATTACCACATTTATTTCAACCAGGAGTTTCAAAATATCATATTTTAAATAAAGATGAAATTTATTTAGACACCATTTACAAAAGCAATAATATTAACACAGTTGAAGCTTCGTTTTATGTCTCCAATTATTTTAAAATAGCAGATAAAATAAAAGGAAATATTGGTATTTATAATGCTGTTTATTTTACTAACAATAAAAAATATTTTTCCTTCGAACCACGTTTAATGCTAAGTTACAGTTTAAATAATAACATATCTTTAAAAACATCATTTGTTAAGATGCGTCAATTTATACATCTTTTGAGTACAGCTGGTATTGGTACACCAGCAGATTTTTGGGTACCAGTAACTGATGAAATTCCACCACAAAATTCTTATCAATTTACTTTAGGCACAGATATTTATCTGAGAAACAAAAGCATATATATAAATACTGAGTTTTTTTACAAACAATTAAGCAATTTGATAGAACTGAAAGAGGGCGAAACCTTGTTGTGGGTAACTTATGATTGGCAAAATACTGTGGAAAAAAATGGAATAGGCAATGTTTATGGAATAGAATTTTTGGTACAAAAAAAAACAGGAAAACTAACAGGCTGGCTTGCATACACCTGGTCTAAAAATACAAGACAGTTTGAAGAACAAAATTTGGGTAAACCGTATCCGTATCTTTACGATAGAACTCACAATTTTTCGGCAACAGCAATTTATGAATTAAAAAACATTACCTTCTCTGCCAATTGGGTTTATCAAACAGGAAACGCAATTACACTCGCCTATGGAAAACATGAAACTATTACATCAACCCAAGAACTCCCAGCAAGTCACAGTGGTGGTTATAGTTTTTATTTCTTTGATGAGGTTTATATGTTTACCGAAAAAAACAGTTTTCGTATGCCAGCCACACATCATTTGAGTATTGGTGTAAATTTTATTAAAGAAAAAAAACGAGGTACACGAACTTGGTCTTTAAATGTTTATAATGTTTATAATCAGAAAAATCCTTATATGCTTTTCTACCAATCTACACGTCAATTTGGAGTGGAATTAAAAAAAATGACTCTCTTCCCAATAATCCCATCAATAAGCTATAGTTTTAAATTTTAAAAATGAAATTCAGTTGAAAAACAATTGAAATTCATTGTATTTTTATTTTTACAAATAAAATTTTACTACCTTAATTTTTTTTTTGTATCTTTGTATTTTGATATATTTTAACATAATACATATTTTAATGAATGCAGATAAATTTCAAGCCGGTTACCTTGCCCCTTTAAACTACGACCTTTTTTTTAAGCGAGTTTTTTCGGATTTAAAAATCACAAAAAGTTTTCTCGAAGATTTTTTGGATATTGAAATTCAAAACATAGAAGCACTACCATTAAATGGTAAACTAACTAAAAGTTCAAAAGAAGTTCGTTTTG
>JAOZTW010000456.1 GCA_029938985.1 Bacteroidales bacterium
ATTCTTTCGCTATTCCTTCGCTAAAACTTTTTTTTTCACTTTTCCTAGGCTAGTCTAATAAATTCATCAATAAGTATTATTTAGCTAATATTTATGACAACTACAATAATATCACCGGCAGTCTTTATTATCCAGTTGAGTATATTTCCAAATACAACCAATATAAAACACTCAAAATAAATATTGACAAAGATAATTGCTTGCAAATAGACGTAACTACCTTTACTTCAACTAAACACGAGCAACAAAAATTTGCTTTTAAAAAGAAAAATGGTTTTGAGAAAGCAGCAAAATATGTAATAGAACCATCAACACACAAAATGCGGAGAAGACTAAAAAATGAAAAAGAAAATATTTTTATTAAAAGACAACTTGTCGAATTTGGTTCTCGCAAAAAAAATATAATTCCATATTTACATTTCACCGACTATTCAAAATTTAAAGTCAGTAAAATTGGCATATTAAATAATTTCATAAAAGATACAGAAGAGTATTTATCTAAATACCTTAATGTTACTTTTGAATATGTAAACATATTGGAGAGAATTAAATACGAAAAGAAATCAACACAAGATAAAAACAAAAGAATTTCAAACTATATTAACAATAAAACAATCAATATTATTGATTTCGTTGAAAATGAAAAATCAGAAAAATTAATAACCCAATTAAAAAAAGTTCTTAAAACAGAAAAATATAAATATAAACCTGATAAGGTTTCTCTATCAAAAAAAACAAAAAAGAATGCGGTAAATTTCATAATTGTTCATAATAAAGCTTTTTACAAATCTGAAAAAGACCCATATAAAAAATATAACAATACAGTAACACATCATATAACACTTGAAAATTTTATATTAAAAAAGAAAAATGATAAAATAAAAACTGAGCCAATAGATACAATTATAAAGGAGTGCTATATAAAAAATGATATAATTAACAAGCAACTCTCATTAACTAATTGGAAATATGGAGAATGGAATTTTATTGTTCATACAGAGCATAATAAAGAAGAGCAAAAGAAAACAAAAGAAAAAATAAAAGGCTTGTATCGCTTAACGATAAGACAAAACGGAGAATTAGTTTTTACAAAAATTGATGCTTTTTCTAATTTGTGGGATAATTCTGAATTTTCAAAATACGAAGCATTATACAGACAACTTGTTGAAAATGAAAATCAAAATATTGAAGGATTAATTATTTCAAATACCAGAGATATTAATAAAATTACAAAAACCACTGTTCGCACTCTACCGGATTTTAAATATATTGGTAATAGACTTACAAAATTAAATACTAACTTTTCAATAAATAACAGCGAACTACAAAAAATATTTCAAAAATTCTTAAAAAAGAATGACAAATTTGCTTTTGAAGTTAATTTTGCATTTTCTAATCTGAAATCATTGCCAGATAATTATAAAATAGACAGAGAAATATTAGGTAAACAATTTGAAAAGAAAAAGGGCAGAAATATTTACAAAGAAAATTTTGCAGATTTTTTTGAACAAGAGACTGGGAATATTTTAATGGATAAAATGCGTATTAAAGAGCGTATTAATAAATATCTAAGTTCAAATATTGACGTATGTTATGGCGAACGTATCAAAAAATAAAGCATTCTATTTTGTAGGTAAAAAATCAACAGAACTACAATCTAATTTTGAGAATGCAACAATAATTAGAGAAGTTGAAACAATTGAAAATAGCAGATTACTTTTACAACATTTATTAGAGACCTTAAATGTTGATTTTGTAAGAAATGGACAATTAACAGTTTTGCCGTTTCCGTTTAAATATTTAAGTGAATTTATCAAAATGGAAATAGCATGACGAAAAGAAAAAGAAACACAACATTGTGCTGGATGTCAGTTGGTTTTGGGTGTTTTTTTCGGTGCTACGCATCTCAAAAAAACACCCAAAACCAACAGAACCAACAACTTATACCTTTGATTTTGTAGCTTGCGCAGATGGAGATAATAATAATTATGCAGTTGTAACAATAGGCACTCAAACATGGATGGCAGAAAACATAAAACAACAAGTTATGTAGGTGGTGGCGATATTCCACTTGTTGAAGACAATACAGCATGGAGCAACCTTGCAGACGATGATGAAAATGTATCTAAAGCCTATTGTTTTTACGATACAGACGGAAATAGTGCAGGAGAAATATACGGAGCATTATACACTTATGCTGCTGCTACAAACGGCGATAACACAGGAACAGGTGTTCAAGGTGTTTGTCCAACAGGTTGGCACATGCCAAGTGATGACGAATGGGATGACTTAGAAACAGAACTCGGAGACGTAGCTGGCGGAAAATTAAAATCTACTTGCATGGAACTTTGGAACTCCTCTAATACAGGAGCAACCAACGAAAGTGGTTTTTCGGCTCTTCCGGGCGGCTACCACAGCAGCAGCTATGGTTCGTTCGACACCGCCGGTAACTACGGCTACTGGTGGAGTGCTACGCAGTATAGTGGTTCGAGTGCTTGGTTACGCAACCTCTACTACGGCTATGCAGAAGTCGGTCGCTACGACAGCAGTAAGTCACTCGGTTTCTCTGTGCGTTGTCTCAGGGATTAGATTATTTGATTATTTAAACCATTGATTATTTGGGGGTTTGGGGGCTTGCCCCCAACAAAATTGTCTAAACCATAATTTGTAGGATTTACTTGATTACATGATTATTCTTTCATAGTTTTGTTATAATATACTAAATTAGGTTAAAATTTTTACTTTTTGTATTTTGTAATAAACAAATAAACATATAAACATATAAACATTTTTTAGTATAATCATGGCAATTCTAAAATCAAGCCAATCATGGTTTAGACAATTATTCACAATATTAAACTTTAAAAAAATGCAAAAAAGGAACAAATTAAATCTTGGCTATTCCGATTTTAAAGATATTATTCAAAACAATAATTATTTTGTAGATAAAACATTATTTATAGAAGAAGTATTAAAAGTCGAAAAAGCAGTTTTGTTATTGCCACGCCCACGCCGTTTTGGAAAAACCTTAAACTTATCAATGCTACGCTATTTTTTTGATAAAAGCGAACCAGAGAACAAGAACTTATTTAAGGACTTAAAAATTTGGCAAACAGGAGAAGATATAAAACAGCACTGTTGTAAATATCCAGTAATATATTTAACATTTAAAGATGCAAAAGCAGATACTTGGAATAAAACATTAAATCATATAAAAAATGAAATAGTTAAAGTATATCAAGAACACAGGTATTTGTTAAAAAAGGATATACTTTTTGAAGAAGACAAAAAAATATTTATTGAAATTTTAAATAAAACAGCAATTGAAACAGATTTTGAAACAAGTCTAAAACAATTAAGTGAATATTTGCAAAGATATCACAACAAAAAAGTTGTAGTTTTAATTGATGAATATGATACACCAATTCAGGCAAGTCATAATAAATTTTATAAAGATGCTATTTCGTTTATGCGTAGCTTGTTAAGTGGTGCATTAAAAGACAACACAAGTCTTTATAAAGGAATAATTACTGGAATACTCCGAGTTTCAAAAGAAAGTATTTTTACAGGATTAAATAATATTAGTGTTTATTCAATTCTTGATGACGAATTTTCTGATAAATTTGGCTTTACGGAGCAGGAAGTAAAACAAATTATTAAAGATTTTAATATAAAAACAGATTATTCAGAAATAAAAAAATGGTATGACGGATATAAATTTGGCGAAACAACAAAAATATATAATCCTTGGTCTATATTAAATTTTGTAGTTAGTAAGAACGAAAAATTTAAAACATTTTGGACTTACACCAGTTCAAATGAATTGATAAAAGAACAAATAAAAAAGAAAAATGCAGAAAATATTAGAGAAGACATATTGGCATTGATAAATGGAGAAACCATAAAAAAAGACTTAGAAGCAAATTTTGTTTTCCCCGACTTAGATACAAAAAGGAACATTACTATGGACTTTATTAACTTATAAGTACCCATACAAAAGTTTTTACACATTTGTATTTCTTTAATCTGTTGGTTTATAATCACATAATTGTATCATTGTACCATTGAATAATTGTATCATTCCTTAGTGGATATTTAACAATTAGAAAAGAAATATCAAGAAAAAAACACGAACTTGCTATTCCTAACTATGAAATTAAAACAATTTTTCAAGATACAATATTAGAATGGTTGGAAGATGATATAAAAGTTAGACAATCATTATTAGAAAATACAGCAAATTATCTAATAACAAACGAAATAGCAAAATTTGAAACTGGTTTTAAAGAAATTATAGGCGACACATTCAGTTATTATGACACCGCTAAAAATCATGAATACGTTTATCATTCTTATATTCTCGGTTTACTTGTAATTATTGGAGACGATTATATTATTAAATCTAACGGAGAAAGTGGCGAAGGTAGATATGATATAATGTTAATTCCACATGACAAATCAAAATACGGAGTTGTAATTGAAATAAAACAAATTGAGAAACAAAAAGAAAAAGAAAGTGATAACAATTTCACAAAACGAATTAACATAAAGATTAAAGATGCTTTGGCACAAATAGACCGAAACAAATATTACAAAACACTTATTGACAATAAAATAGAACATGGAAAAATAATTAAACTCCCAATAGTTTTTGCAGGAAAAGAACCTTATGTTATTCCAAGTAAAACTGATTGAAAAAAAAAGGCTATATCATTTTCTTGCTCATCATTTGCTTTTCAGGGTGCAAAAATTAGCATTGTGC
>JAOZTW010000457.1 GCA_029938985.1 Bacteroidales bacterium
GTAAGATATGTTTTATTGCCCAGTCAAAACGGACTACTGTTGTTTCCATAATAAGCTATTTTTGTTTTTTATTTATAATAAATTACTTGCAAGTTCAGCGAGTTTACTTCTTTCGCCACTAACTAATTTTATGTGTGCAAAAATACTTTGTCCTTTTAATTTGTCGGTAAGATATGATAAACCGTTTGATTTAATATCTAAGTAAGGCGAATCAATCTGTTGAATATCACCAGTAAAAATCATTTTTGTACCCTCTCCAGCTCTTGTAATTATTGTTTTAATTTCGTGTGGCGTAAGGTTTTGTGCTTCGTCCACAATAAAAAACACATTAGAAAGACTACGCCCTCTGATGTAAGCAAGTGGAGTAATTAATAGCTTTTCGGCTTTCAACATGTCTTCAATTTTTGTGCTGTCTTTGCTGTTAAAACCTACTGCATGTTTTATAACTGTAAGATTATCAAATAGTGGTTGCATGTACGGAGTTATTTTTTCTGTAGCACTTCCAGGTAAAAAACCAAGATCTCTATTTGCCAGAGCCACTATTGGACGAGCTAACAAAATTTGCTGAAATTCACGACGTTGTTGAAGTGCTGCGGCAAGTGCAAGCAAAGTTTTACCTGTACCAGCTTTTCCTGTAATTGTAAGTAACTTAATATTATTATCTAACAAGGCATTTAATGCAAAAGTTTGTTCTGCATTGCGAGGTTTTATACCATAAGTTCTTTTTTTCTCAATTTTATCAATTGTTCTCGTAAAAGGATTGTAATGGGCTAATACGGTGGACTTTCCATTTTTAAGTATAAAATAATCATTTGCAAGAGGTTTTTGGTCAAATTTACAATCACCAATATCAATTTTATGCTCTTTATACAATTTATTTATTAATTTTATGTCAAAATTATCAAAACTTTGAATTTCCTTATGCAAATTTTCTACATTTACTACTTTGCCTGTTTTATAATCTTGTGATTCTATACCAAGAGCTTTGGCTTTCATTCTTAGGTTTATATCTTGCGAAACAAGAATAACTATTCCATTATTTTTGTCTCTTGATAAATTATCGGCAACCGAAAGTATTTTATGGTCTGGTATTTTTTCTGTAAACGAATTTTCAAGTTCGGGCGAAAATTTTTGTGCAATATCAATAAATAATCTCCCCTTGTTTTCGCCAAGTGGTAAGCCACCTTTAAATGCCCGATTTTTAGATATTTTATCAAGCTCTCGCATAAATTGACGAGCATGAAAATTTATGGTATCATTTCCTTTTTTAAATTTATCCAACTCCTCTAAAACAACAATTGGTAATACAATATTGTTTTCCTCAAAGTGATATATCGCATTGAAATCGTGTAGAATAACATTAGTATCCAACACAAAAGTTTTTTTTGACTTGGTCATTTGTATTATTTTAATTTATAAACTTGCTTTTTTATTTTTTCAGCCCAAGCTTTGTGCGAAAATTCTTTTGTAAGACTTTGATAAGGTATTTTTTCGCCTACATTTATTTTCAAAGTAGTACCAATGTGTCTTAGCATTTCATCAGGAAGTAAGGCTGTTTCAATAGTAAGTTTTATTCCAAATATTGCTCTAAATTTTGATATATTATAAAATTTATTTGAGTTTCTACTATCAATATAAGCTGGGATAATGTCTCGTTTAGTTTGAATAGCTTTTGTTACAAAACCCTTATGCCAGTCAAGGTCATAAATTTCTCCTTTTGTTTTTCGAGAAACCGCACCAGCAGGAAAAATCATTATTGGACGGTCACCCTCAAAAACTTTATTTACAGCCTTTGCTCTATCACGAGAGCTTGTTCCAAAGGCATTTATACCTATTACAACTGGTTTGAGATTGGGTACATATTCAAAAAGTTCATTTGAGGGAGAAATAACATCATCGTGAAGTTTATGAATACAATGCAGATAACTTAGAGCATCAATTCCGCCTTGTGGGTGATTGGCAATATAAATATATCTTCCTTTTTTTTCCAAATTCTCAATACGGTTAATTTCTACATTTATTTTCCATTCATCTAACAAAGCATGAACATAATCCATACCTTGTTTGTCAATATATTTGTTGTGAATTCTATTAAATTCCTCTTGATGTATTGTTTTTTTTATTTTATTTACAACAAAACGAGGTAATGATTTTATAAATTTTGAACCTCTTTGATTTATTATTTTATCAATATCTACAACTTTAACTGTTGTCATAAGTTTTTAAAATTAGGAATGATGAATTATTATAGCATTTCCACTTCTTTGAAACAAAATTTTAGTATTTTGTCTTCTTTTGTTTTTAGAACCAGTCTTCCAAGCGTGTCTATTGAGTGAATTTTTGCTACTATTTTTTTATCTGATGTCTTATAATTTGTATATTTACCTTTTCTATAAAGATTATCAAAATACTCTTCATCTATTTTAATGAATTTTTTTTCGGTTAATTTTTCATATTCTTTAAAAATATTATTTAACAGAAGATTTAATTCTTTTTCAACATCATATATTATATTTGTTATTTGATACAAAGAAATAGGTTTTTTATCAGAAAACAAAAAAATACTTTGGTTTATATTTAAACCTATTCCAATTACCGAAGTTGAAATACAACTTCCGAGAATGGAATTTTCAATTAAAATACCTGCAATCTTTTTATTACTAACATATATATCGTTTGGCCATTTAATTTTGGCTTCAATATTTTTGTTTGCAAAATACTTTATTATACCCAAAGAAATGGTTTTGGAAATAATGAATTGTTGGTTTGGTGGCAAGAAATGAGGACAAAATATAATAGAAGCTAATATATTTTTATCCTTTTCACTTTCCCAAATATTATTTCCAGTACCTTTTCCCGAGTTTTGATATTTTGTAGAAACAACAGTTCCACAAATATTTTTGTCTTTATTTTTTTTTACAAACATATTTGCAAATTTGTTTGTAGAATCTGTTGTTTCTAAATTGATTATTTGATACATATCAAAAGCTTATTATTAAACAATTTGGCATATTTCACAAATATAAAATTTATGGAACTTTTTTGAAACTTCAAAAGTTAATGAAAAAAGAACTAACCCCAATTTACTTGTTTATTTTGTCCTTTTAAAAATTTAATATGCCTAACACAAAAACTTGTACCTGTGAAAATATGCCATCAATTTTTAACCTTCTTCGTAAACATATCCAAAAATATCTTGAATAATGTCTTCTGCCCATTTAAATGGATCTTTTCGTATTAGTCGTTCTTGATTACCAACCAGATTAAACAAGCCGTTCAATGCTTTTGTAACTGCGTGTGTTCCAAGCGATACTTCTTCTACTTCTCCTGTTGACGCTCCCACAATTGGAAGGGCTAACTGCACAATATCGTTGTTATAATAGGTTGTTAATGAAGACCATGCAGCATTTGTAGAAAAACCAAGTCCTAAATCCTTATCCAGTACAGCATCAATTACTGGACTAAAAACCGTAGTAAGTCCGTCTCTTGTTTTGTACTCTAAATAATGAGTTGCAGCAAGTGAATCAAATTCTGACGATGCCGATTTTTGCCCCGTTGAATCTAAGCTTATACCTTGTAATATACTTAAACCATCATTAACTGTCATAGTTGTAATTGCATCAATAAAAATTGGTTTTGCGTCTTTTGATGCGTCTTCTGCCGAACGATTTATTCCAAGTATTACATTTTCAACCTGTAAGTCAAGTTCATTATAAACTACAGTAGTTAATGGATTGTTTTTCAATAACTCAAGATTTTCCAATACTATATCACCCTCTGGTGGTAAAAATATTTTTAAAACTTGATTACCATAAAAACCGTCTTCTTTGTTTAGTGCAGTACAGGAAGTGTCAGTTCCTATTTCAAGGGCTCTTTTTAGTCCTGCTACAATTTCATCTTCATTTAATCCTCCTTCTGGACCAAAAAGGTCATCGCAAGATACCAAAAAAAATGGTATCAATAAAATAATTAGAAATCTTAAGTGTTTCATTTTTAGTTAATTTAATAGGTTAAGAAAAAAAATACATAACTTCTTGCAAGTTTTGTTTAAAAAAAATATAAATTTAAGAAAATTATTTGTAAATTGCAATTTTATTAAAAAAAATTTTAAAACAATAATGCAATACTTATTTTTTAGTTCAAACTCAAGTAGAAAGGTGAAAACAGAAGTTGAGCCAGATAGGCTTAAAGTTCTATTTTTCAGTAAATTTGATACGCAATTAAAGCGTGCATATTATAAAAAAATTTATAAAAAAAATTCTGAAAGAATTTTTAAAGGAGCAGTTTTTCGTTTTATTTGGAATGGTTGGAATCTGTTTAATCCAATTTCTAATGGTAAAATAGAATTTGTTACTTTTAATAAGAGCATATATTTGAAACACAAAATATTTTTCTTAGAATTTTTTGTTTATGCTCTAATTTTTTCAATTATTCCATTGCTCGGAATGTTCGAAGAACTCTTTTATCGTTTTGTGGCTCT
Source organism: Bacteroidales bacterium (assembly GCA_029938985.1). GTDB lineage: Bacteria > Bacteroidota > Bacteroidia > Bacteroidales > JAOZQN01 > JAOZQN01. Next base: position 4,481 of record JAOZTW010000457.1, read on the forward strand.
GGCAATTATTTGGTTAATATATTTAATAAGTACTCTTTTGGCGGCTTCACGATTAGAGAACTTGTTTAACAATATTATTGAAGAAATTAATGAGCGAGAGGGTATCCAATAATTTTATTTATATAATAAGGAATGATACAATTATTCAATGATACAATAAGTGTGCTTATAAACCAACAGATTAAATAAATACAATTGTGTAAAAACTTTTGTATGGGTACTTATATAAGGCATATTAAAATAAATAATTAACCAATTTAAGCGATGTTATTTTTAT
>JAOZTW010000458.1 GCA_029938985.1 Bacteroidales bacterium
TTTTCCCAAAAAAATAATAACTTTGCAAAAAAAATGAATTATTTTAAAGTAAAGAAAAAATATAATTAATGGATAAAATATTTAGACTCGGTATAGATATTGGTTCAACTACTGCAAAATTTGCCTTAATTGATGATAAAGATAACTTAGTTTTATCTGAATATCTACGACATAACACCAAAATAACAGAAACAGTTAGTGAACTGCTTTCAAAGATAAAAGAAAAATATGGAGATATTGGTTTAAAAGTAAAATTTACTGGCTCGGCAGGAATGGGAATTTCCGAACGTACACAAATGCCTTTTATTCAGGAAGTAGTGGCGGCTACTGAAATAGTGAAAAAGAAATATCCAAAAGTAAGCACACTTATAGATATTGGAGGCGAGGATTCTAAAATGATTTTTTTTCACGACCAAAAAACTCCAGATATTCGTATGAATGGAAGTTGTGCTGGAGGAACTGGTGCGTTTATTGACCAAATAGCAAGTTTGATGAATATTAATGTTAGTGAGTTTAACGAACTCGCTAAAAATCACAAAAATATATATTCTATTGCCTCACGTTGTGGAGTGTTTGCCAAAACAGATGTTCAAAATTTAATAAGTAGAAAAATAGGCAGAGAAGATATTGCAGCTTCTGTATTTCACGCAGTTGCAATACAAGCAATGAACACTCTTGCACGTGGTTTTGATATTAGTGCCAAAGTTATGTTTGTGGGTGGACCATTCACTTTTTTTCCTGAACTTAGAAAAACTTTTGTTAAAGACTTAAAAATTACCGATAACGATGTTATAATCCCAGAACACCCTGCAATAATTCCTGCTTTGGGAGCAGCATTTTCGCTTAATGGAGTGAACAAATCATTTCAAATATCTGATATTCAAACAAAAATTAAAACAACATCAAACACTAATTTTACTTTAAAAAATAGACTTCCTGCTTTGTTTGATTCCAAAAAAGAATTAGATAGTTGGCAAAATAATAAAGTAAAAACGGTAATTAATAAAATTGATATAAAAAATTATAAAGGTAAAGAACTTTTTTTAGGAATTGATTCTGGTTCTACAACAACAAAAATAGCAATAATTGGAGAAAACAACGAATTGCTTTTTAAATTTTATGGAAACAACAAAGGTAATCCAATAGATGCAGTAAAAGAAGGACTTATAGCTTTTTTTGAAGAACTTGGAGAGCTTAATTTTAAAATATCATATTCGGCAGTTACTGGCTACGGCGAAGACCTTACAAAATCCGCTTTTGGACTTGATATTGGCTTGGTAGAAACAATTGCACATTTTACGGCGGCACAATATTTCAACAAAAAAGTGAGCTTTATTATGGATATTGGAGGACAGGACATGAAAGCTATTTTTGTTGAAAATGGTGTTGTAAACCGTTTGGAACTAAACGAGTCGTGTTCATCTGGCTGTGGTAGTTTTATCGAAACTTTTGGACAATCTCTTGGTTTTGAAGTTAGAGATTTTGCAAAAATTGCATGCGATGCCAAACACCCCTACGATTTAGGTACACGATGCACTGTTTTTATGAACTCAAAAGTTAAACAAGCACTTAAAGAAAACGCTTCTGTAAACGATATTTCTGCTGGCTTGTCGGTTTCTGTAATAAAAAATGCTCTTTACAAAGTGCTAAATCTTAGCGACATAAATGAAATGGGCGAGAACATTGTAGTACAAGGTGGTTCGTTCAAAAATCCTGCTGTACATAAAGCTCTTGAAAATCATATTGGTAAAAAAGTTACAATTTCAAATATTCCTGAGCTTATGGGAGCTTTTGGAGCTGCACTTGTTGCTAAAAAAGAATTTAAGAACAATAAAAAAACAAATTTCATCAGCAGTAGCAAACTTAATGAAATAAATAATTTTACAACAAAAGAACTTACTTGTAAGGCTTGCGAAAATTTTTGTCTTGTAAATCGTTTTACTTTTCCTAATAAAAAAGTATATTATTCGGGCAATAAATGCGAAAAAGTTTTTTCGAACAAAGGGGAAAAATATAGAAAGGGAGAAAATTTATTTGATTTTAAAAATGATTTACTTTTTAATCGTAAGAAGATTGAGATTAACTCTAAATCAACAACATCTAAAGTATTAACAATTGGTTTACCACGTGTATTAAATTTTTATGAAAACTACCCTTTTTGGCACACCTTATTTACACAATGCGGAATAAATGTTGAACTTTCTGCCCCTTCTACAATGAAACTTTTTGAAACTGGTTCGGGTTCGGTTATGTCCGATAATATTTGTTTTCCTGCAAAATTGGCACATGGTCATATTCTTAATCTTGCGGAAAAGAAGGTGGAACGAATTTTTTATCCAATGGTTTTTTATGAAAAAAATACTTTTAAAAATTCAGAAAATACATTTAATTGTCCCATAGTTGCCGCATATCCCGAGGTGGTAAAGAGTGCAATAAATCCTCTGGAAAAATACGGTATTCCTGTTGATGCTCCTACAATTAACTTTGATAACGAAAAACTACTTCGCAAAAGTATGTTTGATTATTTGAAACAATTTGGTATAAAAAAACAAAACTATAATAATGCTTTTGATAATGCAATAATTGAACAAGACAATTTCAGTATTAGCTTGAAAGAACGTGCTAATGAATTGATATTAAATGCAAAAAAGAATAATACTCTATTAATTGTGCTTGCAGGACGACCCTACCATGCCGACCCACTTATTAATCATAAAACACCACATATTTTAACTGATTTGGGAGTTGATGTAATAACCGAAGATGCTCTTCCGAGTTCGCTAACTATTAACGAACTACAAGTAATTTCGCAATGGACTTACCCAAACAGAATATTAAATGCAGCAGAATGGGTATCACTACAAGAGGCTAATATACAGTTTGTTCAGTTAAATTCTTTTGGTTGTGGACCAGATGCCATTTTGATAGACGAATGTAAAGATATTTTAAAAGCAAAAGGCAAGGCACACACAGTTATTAGGGTGGACGAAATAACAAGCAATGGCTCAATACGTTTGCGAATACGCTCATTAATAGAGTCTTTAAAACTTCGTTCAAATGTTTCGATGGCGGCACCAAAGGAACGAAAATCTGTTAAAACTTATGAATTAGAGGATAGAAAAAGAACAATTATTGCTCCCTATTTTGGAGAAATTTATGGCGATTTTGTTCCAGCTTTATTTAAAGCCGCAGGTTACAATGTGCTTACATTACCAAAACCAGATAAAAAATCGGTTGAGTTTGGACTTAAATATTCGAACAACGAGATTTGTTACCCAGCAACAATTGTGGTTGGCGACATAATAAAAGCGGTTACTGAAGGCGGTTTTGATAGAAATGAAATTGCAGTTGGTATAACTCAAACAGGAGGACAATGTAGAGCAACAACATATTTATCGCTGATAAACAAAGCATTAATTACAGCTGGCTACGATGATATTCCAATAGTTTCGGTGGGTACTTCTGGCAAAACAGTAAATTCGCAACCTGGTTTTAAAATAAATTGGTTAAAATTATTACCATTAACTTTGGCAGGAATGCTTTTTGCCGATTCGCTTGTAAAACTATATTTTGCAATTATTTCGAAAGAAAAAAACAAAGGAGATACTGATAAAGTTCGTATAAAATATACTGATTTAGCCAACAAATTGCTTGTAAATAAGAAAGTTGGAGAAATATTTGATTTATTAAAAAACATGGTAGATGATTTTAATAAAATTGAAATTATTGATAAAGAAATTGGTAAAATTGCTATTGTAGGAGAAATTTATGTAAAATACAATTCTTTTGGACATCACAAAATTTCGCAATGGTTAATAAAACAAGGCGTTGAAGTTGTTTTCCCGCCATTACTTGAATTTTTCACTCAGGAATTTGTTAATATCAAAGTTAATCAAAAAGCTGGACTGACCGACAAGAAATTTACTACCAACATGCTTGTTTATCTATTTGAAAAATATGCTAATAGATATATTTCGAGAACTAATAAAATATTGAAAAAATTTAGATTTCATTGTCATTTTCACGATGTGAAACATATTGCAGCAAAAGCCGAAGAAATATTAAGTCTTACAAATCAGTTTGGAGAGGGCTGGCTTATTCCTGCCGAAATAGCAGGATTTTCGGAAGACGGTATTCATAATGTGATTAGTGTTCAGCCTTTTGGTTGTATTGCCAATCAAATAGTTTCGAAGGGTGTGGAGAAAAAAATAAAAGATTTATATCCTAATATGAACCTTTTATTTCTTGATTTTGATGATGGTGCAAGCGATGTAAATATTCTTAATCGTCTGCATTTTTTAATAAATAATTTTGAAAAATAAAATAAATTCTTATTTTTGCATTCTTATAAATATTAACATATAAAAAAGCTAAATCTTAGTTTTTTCTTGAGTACGAAAACTGGTAACTTTCATAAAAACAAGAGAAACTAAGAATTTATAGCTCATGCTTTAGCGTGGGCTGTACTTGTTTGTTTTGTGGGCGTACCAGTGCCTCGTACTCGGATAAGTTACAGTTTCACGCTTTTTATATTTAAAAAAACAAAAAGCATGTTTTACAAACAAAATCATGAGTACGAAACAGAAGTTTACACCGAAATTAATACAGATAAAAAACCAAATTATCGTTTAGTTTTTATTATTTTTGCCGCAGTAATTGCTATATTATTACACTACCAAACAAAAAACCAGTTTATCTGCTCCGTTACTGCAACTTCAGTTGCAGATAGGTGAATAGGCGACAAAA
>JAOZTW010000459.1 GCA_029938985.1 Bacteroidales bacterium
GTAAAATTACAACTGTTTGATAATTATATTATTATGAAAGCAAAAACTTTAGTCATTAAACTATTAAATAACAGAATAATAATGAATTTTAGTTTAATTTTTTTCGATTTAATTTTGGAAAATTAAATTTTTTTTTCTTGATTTTGCAAAAATAATCTATTTTTTTATTTTCACATTTTTTAATGAAAATTATTAGTTTATCTGAAAAAGAAAACTAAGTAGGTAATCATAAATAAACGGTACTTTTTAAGAGGCTTTTTTTTTAATGAAAAAATAGTTCGTTAATAAGTACCTCTACAAAAGTTTTTATATACTTGTATTTCTGTAATCTATTGGTTCATAATCTTATAATTGTATTATTCCTTAAAAAGGGAAAAGATAGCAAGATTGGAAAAGCCTTATTGTTTTTGAAGTATTACTTTTGTCGCAGTCAAATTTATTTACATTTAAACTTAAAAATATGAACAGTCAAAAAAAAACAACAAGAGAAGAATATTTGAAACGGCGAAATACCGTTGTTGAATATATTAATAGTAATTTGAATAAAAAACTTTCGATACCAGAACTTGCGGAGATTTCAAATTTTTGAAGTGTTAATTTTTTTTAAAAATAAAAAATATTATTTTTGTACTATGAAATTTTATTAAAAATAATTTCTTAAAATATATAAATAAAAATGAAATAAATAAGAATCACCAAGATACATTGTTTTTTTAATAATTTAATAATCTGCAAATAGCAAGCTATTTAATGATTTATTTAATATTTTAAAAGGGCAAAATAATTAAATAATTTAATAATTAAATCAACTTGAAAAATATATTAGTAATAAGACTTTCGGCACTTGGAGATGTAGCAATATCTGTACATGTAGTTAGGGCTGTGATTGAACAAAATCCAAAAATAAATCTAATTATTCTTACACGAAAAGCATTTCAACCTTTGTTTTCTGGTATAAATCGTGTAAGCTTTATAGAACCAGATTTGTATGGAAAACACAAAAATATTTTTGGATTATTCCGATTGTTTAACGAAATTAATAGTAACGATAATATTCATTCAGTTATAGATATACATAATGTTATTAGAAGTAAAATATTAAGATTATTTTATTTTGCAAAAGGAATAAAATCGTATAAAATTAATAAGGGAAGAGCTGAAAAAAAGCATCTTTTAAACAAAAAAAATAAAAAACAGCTTAAAACAAGTATTCAAAGATATATTGATGTTTTTGAGCAGGCTGGAATAAAAATTGATATTTCAAAAACAGATAAAAAAAACTACTTTGAATTATCAGAACAAGCTTCAATCTTTACTGGCAGTAAGGACTGCAAATGGATTGGAATAGCGCCTTTTGCCTTTTACAAACAAAAAATGTATCCAATTGAAAAAATGGAGAATGTTATTGAGTTGTTATTAAAATATGATTGTAAAATTTTCTTGTTTGGAGGAGGCAAAAAAGAAAAAAAAATAGCTGTAACAATTTCTAAGACAAATAAAAATATTATTTCTTTGATTGGTAAGTTTTCGTTACACGAAGAAATTGCTATTATTTCGCAAATGGACTCTATGCTAACAATGGATTCTGCAAATATGCACCTTGCCGCTTTAACACAAACAAATATAGTTTCTATTTGGGGAGCAACTCACCCTTATGCTGGTTTTACTGCTTTTGTTCCAGAAGAAAGAAATAAAATCATTCAAAATAAAAAACTTGAATGTCGTCCTTGTTCAATATATGGAATAAAAGAATGCGAAAGAAAAGATTTAATATGTATGGAAATTTCACCTGAAATAATTGTAGAAAAATTATTAGCCTGATTAATTCATAAATTCTCGTTATGAGATGCGTAAATGTCTGATAGATTTGAACAACCGCAGATTTTTAAATATACAGACAGTTACGCATCGGAATAGAAAATTTATGAATTATTCAGGTTAGAGCCTATTAAAATAATTTTTTCATTTTTTTTAAAGTAAAAGAATTAAAAATGCACATATCATTGACTTTGCTTTGAGGCTATGAAAAATTGTGCTGAAATGTTTACAAGAGCAAAGCTCTATACAATATCGCCAAATATGAAACAAATTAATAGATATACTAAATTTGCGTTTTTAATAATATTGATAATTATTTATAGATGTTATGGGAAAACTGATTGTCCTGCCTGTTCCTGAAAATAGTTTAATTTGGGTACCTTATAATGCAAATGAGATACTGAAATTTTCAAGTGGAGAAGATACCATTCAATTTATTGTTACAGGAAATGAAAAAACAGAAGCCTATTCAATTAATAATAAATATGATTGTTCCTGTGAATATCATTTTATTAAATACGGTTATTCGGAGGAATATTACAGTGTGTTACGAAGTGATGATTTTTATTTTTCATCAGAAAGTGAAATTATACCTGAGTTGATTGTAGAGAATTTACAATATCAAAATGTAATAAAAATTGAATTGGATACAATTGATGATAATAGCTTAAATTGGTGAAAACCAGAAATCTATCAAATTTTAATAGCAAATTCAATCGGTATTATTCAGTTTGCTGATTGCAAAGAAAAAATTATTTGGAATAGGATTAATTAATTTTCATTTGTTTTTAATAGAAAATTATTTATATTTACATTTTTCTTTTTCACTTTGTGCAAATGTCAAATAATCAATAATTTGAAAAAACAATCATTTTTTATGTTAAAATTTTTAAACAGTCTTAAAGATAATAGGAGCGATTTATATGAAATGCTGTCTGAGTATCAAAATATTTTGAAAACAGAGGCGAACCCGCGAGATAAAATGCGTTTGAAGCAAGAAATAAATCAAGTAAAATTACAAATTAAAGAAAAAGATGAGGAAATTGCCCAAGTTGAAAAAGAATTACCTGCATCAAATAAAGAAAATAACTCAACTCATTATTTACGTGTTGAATATCAGCAATTAACAGATATTATTGATGTGGATTTTGATGCAAAAAAAGAGTTAAAAGAAGTAAATAAACAAATTTCGGAATTAGAGGTAGATAAACAAAATTTTGTTTTTCTAACTGCCGACCCAAAAAACACAAACCCAATTAAAGCATTAGAACAAAAGCAGATAATAGAAGATATTGTAAAAGATAAATTTTTATTTAAAGATAATACAAAAACATTCTATAATAAAATAGGCGAAAAAACCAAAGATAGCTCCTATATTCACATTACTACTCACGGCAAAAACGATAAACTAATTTTTGCTCACAATGTTAGAGACAATCAAGAAGCTCCAGTAACGGCAGATTATTTGTGTTTTCAGTTAAAAAAGAATAAAGATAAAAAAAAATTGGTTGTTTTGATGGCTTGCCAGTCTGTAAATATTGCTATCCAGTTGGTTAGTGAAAGTTTAACAGAGTTTGCAATTGGTACAAATTCGGATATTTCGGCAACTGCGGCTGTGGAGTTTACAAAACAGTTTTATACCGAACTGCTTGCAGATTCCGATATTGAATCTGCTTTCGAAAACTGTTGCTTTGAGCTAAACAACAACCCATACAGAGCTATGCGAGACGATGGCAGTAAGTATAATTATTCAAAAGAATTTCAATTAATTAGTTAAAAAAAATGAAAAAATGTAATGACCCATTTGTGGGTGAACTCAAAAAAAAAGGCTATCATTTAGTAGCTTATCCCAAAACATCTATAAAACCGTTTCATGTATATCAAAGATTATCTGAAAAAAAGATAATGAGACTTTTTAGAAAAAGTACAGTTAGACCAATGACTGGTTTTTTAAAAGATATGTTTAACGAACGAGGTGGAGAAATTGGTTTAAGCATAGGAAATGGAATTGATGTAGAAACAATTATTTCAAAAAAAATTAAGGCAGAAGTTAGCGTTAAGGTTTTGTCTGACTATATTAACTCACTACTTTCGTTGTCAAAAGGTACTGCTATTGCAGATGTTAAGACCCTGTTTTCGAACACTAAAACAGTGGAGTTTAAAATTCAGGAAATTGAAACCGTTGATGCAAACGAAATAGAACTGAGAAATTGGTTAAATCATTATCAGAAACATTTAATGGAAATTTACAATGAGGATATTTCTGAAGGTAGTTTATATGTAGCTACGTCCTTGTTAAAAACTAAGAAAATTTCGATGAGCTGTGAAAGAACAAATGCCGCAGAAGCTGCTACTCAATTAGATAAAATTAAAAAACTTCCATTAAATGGGAAAGTGAGTTTTAAAAACGAAAACTCTACTGAGGACAAACTAATTTATAACAGTTCGGACGACGGAATAGTAATTGGTGTAAAACTTGTAAAATTGATTTTTAGTGAAAAAGGAGTTCTCTCTATTGACAACAAACAAGATTTTAGAAGGGTGTTAGGAGAAAATATTGACGCAAATTATTACAAAACTGATGAAGCATTTGTTGATATTGAATAAATTATTAAGAGTTTACAGTCAAATATTGTGATGGAATATTAACTTCTGACCTCTAAATTAAAATTGGAAAAATCATGTAAACAGTTCATTATACAACTATTAACACCTCTAATAAATAACTGGACATTTATTTTAAACAACATTAGAATCAATTATTTGCATATTTTTATAAAAATATTAAAATACAACAAACATAAAAAACTAATATTAAATTTTTCAAAAAAAACAATTACTATTCTATAATTAAAATTAGAAAATCTAAATAAAATTGACAATTCCTAATCCATTATTTTTAATAAAAACAAAGAAATAGAAAT
>JAOZTW010000975.1 GCA_029938985.1 Bacteroidales bacterium
TCAAAAGACCTATTTACAACAAATTATTCTACAAGACTTTTTTATCCGACTGAAATTAATACATACTTTTACGAAAATATTATTTCAAAAATCAGTAATGAATTAAACGTATTCAAAGAAACACTTCAAGGAAAGAAGAACCAATTAAACAAACGAGAAAACTTTATTACACAAGTTAAAGTTAATCAAATTGTTCCGTTAGGATTAATTTGTTCGGGCGAGCAAGGTCTAGTAACAGGAAATAATAGTAAATATATAGCTGCAATTATTAAAAATGAAGAAAAAAAGAAAAAAATTGCAAAGAAATTCGTGTCAAAATTTAACGAAATTACAAATAAAAACTTAACAATATATACTTTTCTTTCAAACCCTGATTTATATTTTTCCGAAGCGGAAGAGATAAAAAAACAAAAAAATAACCCCTCAATATTTGGTAAGTTTTTTAATTACAAATTTGCAAAACATGATAAAATAAAATCATTTAGTAAATTAACAATTAAAGAAAAAAAGACAGGAACAAATCAAACTTCATGGATTTTCTATCACAGAGGAAATTCAAAAGGTTTAAAGTGGTATGTTCCATATATTGATGCCTTAGCATGGGATAAGTCAAGTGTAAAAGAACTGCGAGAAGGAAAATTAACAAATTCACGCTGGCAAGGTGAAAAACATTTTAATTCAACAGGTTTTGGTTGGGTTGATTATTTCACAGACCAATTAAAATCATTTTATGTTGAAGAGGGTGTTTATTCTAAAAATATAGTTAAAATGCACTCTGATTGCGAACTCATTTCAGATAAAGTAATGACTTGTTTATTAAATTCTAAATTATTAACTTTTATTATAAAACAATTTATTACATCAACACATACTTTACAAATAAATGACGGCAGACTAATTCCAATTAAAATACCAAATAGAAACATACATAATAAATTGGAAAAGTTATTCGATAAAATATTTGAACGCAGAATAAATAAATCAGAAACAAACGTATCAGATTTAGAAAATAAAATTGATACTTTGGTTTATGACTTATACAATATACCAAAAACGATGAAAGAAATAATTGAAAATAAATAAAGTCGCCTTATCATTGTGCTGGGTGTCATAAATTTAATTCAGAAACTTCGCAAGCTACGTTCCTGAATTAAATTGACGACACAAAGCCCGAACCCGTTATCCTTAATTGCAAGATGCAAAAGAGAATAACTATCAGGAAATAAAATATGATAGATTTAGGTAGCAAAAATGTTATAGGAAAAACCAATAGCAGAGAAAATAAATGCGAAGCAGAAAATGATTTAATCGTTTTATGGAAAATTTTAGTCAATGAAAATTG
>JAOZTW010000976.1 GCA_029938985.1 Bacteroidales bacterium
AAAAAATCTATCCAAAATGATTGAGCTTCCGCATTTTCTTTTTCTGCGTTTTCCCAGTCTTTTGAAAATTTTATTGCTCTTGGTTTTATTTCGTTCCAGCTTAATGGCATAGTTTATTTATCATTAAAATTTTCATTATCAATAATTTTTTTTAGTTCTTCAAATTTTTCAAGTAAATCTACATTATTTATTGTTGCTAATTTGATGGTATCACGTGCTACACTAATTCTGTTCAACATAGGCATAATTATTTTGTTGCCGTGTTTAATAAAACTTTCAATATCTTTTAATGACGTTGGTATTTTATATCCTTTTCTTCCTGATGCAATTAAGATACCTTTGTCTCTTAAACTACCGATAACTTTACTGCTAAAATATTCTTTTTTTAATTTTGATTTGCGATTTTGATTTAGATGTTTGAATATTTCGTTAGATGTAATATACCTATTTCTATCATATGCTCTTAATAATAAAATCATAAGTTTCAGGAAGTTAATTTGGTCAATTTTTTGCTGGTCAGTTCCTATTTCTTTCTCTAAGAAATCTTTAATTCTTAAATAGGAGACTTGTGCAATTTGGACATCAAAAGTTTCATCAATATTTGTTTCCTGTAATTCTTTAAATGATAAATCGCTTGGGAAAATATTCAAGCTACTAATTTTTGGTTTTAATATTTTTTTAAATTCGTTACTATGCTCTGATTTTTTATTTTTATCAAAAATATAACCTAATGTTCCTGCTACAAAATCGGCAAGTTGTATGTATTCACTGGTTTTGCTATTTAGCATATTAAATTCAGAACCTGAAAAAAGTGTTTTTGTATGATGTTTTTGAACATATTTTTTAAATTCTAACATATAGTCGTTTCCACCATGTTCGTCCACATATAAATCAAGTTTTGGGTATGTTCTAAATAATTCTTTGTAAAGTAGGTTATTAAGAAATTTATAAAATGATTTTTTATATTTAAAACCATTTCCTTTGAGTTTTCTTTTATCTACAATTACTGCATATACGGAAATATTTAGTTTTGCAATATCTTGTAATATCCTTTTGCGTCTGGAATGATTTTTTGCAACCCCACTTGATTTTATTTCACCAGTCTGAAAATTATGCTTTTTTCTAATTCTATTTATTTCATTTTTTAGTGTGTCTAAATAATCTGTTTGACAAATAATAGTGGCAACTATAAAATGACTTCCTTGTGTGTCAAATTTAAAAGAATTATTTCCAAATTCATCTGCAAATGCTGTTCTACTAATTGATGTCATATTTGATTAATGTTGTTTTGAGTTGCCTATATCGGGTTCGGGCTTTGTGTCGTCAATTTAATTCAGGAAC
>JAOZTW010000460.1 GCA_029938985.1 Bacteroidales bacterium
TATAAATTATTGATAATCAATATAAAATGAAAGCAAAAACTTTAGTTAATTATTTTATAATTTTATCCTCATTTGTAGTTTTACCTCCGATTTGTTATTACCAACTATCTCATTTAAACCACTTTCCCCCAGAATATCTTTATCAGCATAAGAAAATTGTGAATATCTTAACCACAACGAAATATTTTTACTTAAATCGTATTTTAAAGTTATGTACGCTCTCACACCTTTGTAAAAATAGGCTGGAACCGAAAAAGCATAAAGAATATCACTCTCGTAAGCATAAAGTCTTGCGTTGAAGGGAGCATCAAACATTGCATAACGAAGATTTAAAGTCAAAGGGAAATTTTGTGGAGTGTATCTAAAATCTTGATAAATTAGATAACCATTTTCTGTTAAATCATCTTTTTTATATTGAGACAATTCAATGCGGTTACTCATTGTTATTGTGCGAGATATGCTGTATTTTATATGATAACGAAACGATAATTTATCAACTTCTTGGGTGTAAAGAACGGGTATTTCATCAGAAGAAATATTTTCGGGTTTAATTTCTCTTTTTAGCTTCCAATACATATTTACATAGCGACTTAAACCGTAGTTAACCTGTATTAGATAGTCAAAACCTTTTGTTGGAGAGTTTGCTCTAAATTTTAACCAAGCAAAAGAATAAGCATCAAAATAAGTTGCTATTTTCCACCGTTTTATAGGATATATTTCTGAACCAAAATATACACCTTGCTCATTTATTGGTTTTGAACCTTCGGCAAAAGCCCCACCATAATAGGCATGATAATTTTTTTGATAATATCGCTGTAAAACAGATAATTGTATTTGTGGAGCAAGTGGAAACAATGCACCATTCATTACAGCAATTCCTGCATCTTTGTTAGTTGCTGATTCTCCAAAAAAATTGATATTTTTATAAATATAATGATAATTTATTCCAACATTAAAACCGCTATTTCCTTGAAAATCAAATTGTGAATAAGGTTTTATATTTTTGTTTAAATCTGCGGAGAAAAAATAATTTACAAAAGTTAAACCAGCTTTAAAACTGTTGCCCCTATACGTAATATTTCCGCCGTATAACATTTCGTTTATCGCATGTTTATCGGCTACTTCGTTTGGTGTGCTGTGCAAACCAGTGATTTGTAAAGACGAAATTTCTCTTATATCAGTTTCATCAATAGAGTCTAAAGAAGATACATTTGCATCAATTTTTTTGTAAGAGCCAAAAGTTGCAATATCAAATTTACCAAGCCTAACAATTGTTGCAGCTCCTCTCATAAATTGATTTTCGTTGGTTGAGGCATATTTTTTAATACCTCTTGGTTTCTTCTTTACATTCAATGTCATAGACGATTTACCAAATCCCATTCCTGTCCAAAGTACAAGTCCTTGACCAAACTGCAACTGATAATCGCCCACTATTGTTCGTCTAAAATTACCAATATTATTTAATTCAAGATGTGCCGAATAATAATCAAATCCTTGTTTTTGTGAGCCTCTAAAAAACTCTTCTCCTGGGTCTTTTTCCATTGTAACTCCCCAATGTATTCTGTCTTTGTAATGATATTTATACTTAACATAATATTTCATTCTGTTTCCAAGATACCTATTCTTGTTTGGATTTTCTAAAATTAAAGAATCTGCGATATTGTAACCATTTTGCTCTTGCACAATAAATTGATTGCGAAGAAATACTTGATGTCGTCCATATTTTATTGCTTTTTTCAAATTAATTGGTTGTGTAACTGTAATTTCGTTTACACAAACAAAAGGCAAAAGTCTGAAAATTTCGGTTTGATCAAAACCATTTATTAATTGCAATTCGTATATGGTCAGTATTTGTCCATAATCCTCTTTGTATTTTTGGATAGCCTCAATTTGAAAATCATTTAAAAAATGCAGTCTTTCTAACTCTTCTCTTGTTGCTTGGTTGAGATTCAATGGGTTGTTCAAATAAAAAGTTAAATCTTCGTACAATGATGTATAATCCAAATCTTCGTCAGAATTAGCCGCAATTTCTTCAATCAAATCTTCAATTGTCTCATTGTTGCGTTCTTGTGCAAATATTTTACTGTCTATGATAAATATTATAATTATTAAACATATATATTTATAAAAATTTGTTTTTGACATAAATATGGTGTTAAAAAATTAATAAAATCAAAAGTAAATTATTTTTTCTAATATTATGCTTTTTTTTCTAAAAATTTATTAATTTTGTGAGAAATTTGAATTTAATTTTTAATGATATTTTATATAAACTGATGCAAAAACCTTTAGAAATAGAATCAACCAGAACAACACCTAAAATTGATTTTAACAACGAAACAGGAATTTTACAAATTTCTGGACGATCGTTACCCGAAGATGTAATAAAATTTTATACCGAAGTAAGAGACTGGGTGCTAGAATATATAGAAACACCACTTTATAAAACAGAAATTATTTTTGATTTAGATTATTTTAATTCATCAACTGCAAGAGTTTTAGTGAAAATTCTTGTTGAATTAGAGAGTATATCAAAAGAAGGAAAAGTGGTAAAAGTAATTTGGAAGTATAAAGAAAAAGATGAAGTAATGTTAGAGAGAGGCGAGGAAATTAAAAATGTAGTATTTCTTCAGTTTGAACTTTTAGCATATTAATACTTAAGTATCTAAAGTATTGTTTTTCCGAAAAGACTTTCCAAGTCCCTTATTTTTTGCCACAAGGCAAAAAATAAGGGACTTGGAAACGTCTAAATAACATGACAATTACTAATTTGAATCTTCTTACAACAAAAAAGGTTATTGCTCACAAATAATTTACCTTGCCCTTTCAGGCAAGGCTTTTGATTACGCACCCTTGGTGCTTAAAAGTCTTAGAATTATGTATTTTTAACTTAGTAAAGTAGAATTAAGGAATGGTTCAATTATTCAATGGTGCAATTATGTGATTACAAACCAATAGATTAAAGAAATTGATACTAATGAAGAACACCAAATTACTCAATTATTTATTCTAATATACCTATATTATTTTTGTTATTTTTTGAAAAATTCCAACAATTTATAATTGATTATTTATGCGTTTTAAAATATTTACAATTATTTCTATTTCAGTTATTTCCGTAGTATTATTAACTACCATAATAACTTTATTCTTGTTTCTTAATATTTCAAAACAAAAATTAAATGCTATTGCAGACACAGTGGAAGCAATGGGAAATAGTGAAATTTTATATATTGTTCATATTGAGGATACAATTTCAATAAGTGCTGATGTAACAATTGAAAAAGATGTAGTAACACAAGCAGGTCTTTTATTGCAAGAAGATTTTAGATTTAATTCAGTAATTCCTATCAGTCAAACAGTTGAAGTACCTATTGATTTGAATATTAATAAAATAATTTCGCTTGATGCTAATGTAAACATAAACGACAATATTGAGGTTTCAATTAATGATACAATACCAATAAATCATAAATTTGATGTTCAAATTTTTGGCAATCAGTATATTCCTTTTTTGGTGCAAGCCGATATTGAAATAAAACAAGATGTTGTGGCATCTGTTAAAAAATCGGTTCAAGTAAATGGAGATATTCCTGTTAATTTTGATTTTACTGAAAACTATTCCAGTATCCTTAGATGTTCAAATTCCTATGGATATTATTATCCCTTTAGAAATCCCCCTAAATACAGATGTTTCTGTAAAAATAAAAAAACAAATTCCAATAACTTCACAAGTTCCTATAAATACAGATATTCCTATTAGGATAAAAATCAAAGAAACTGTTTTGTTTGATGATATGAAATCAATTGCAGAACAACTTAGAAATATTTTATAAGGAATGTAACTCAAAGCTCCAGCTTGGAGAAATGTTGAATAGTCCCATACAGTCAGGCAAATTGCCTGAATCTAAGCGTATTCACTATTTTTCAAAGCTGGAACTTTGTGAGTCTGTAATATGAAAAATGCCAATTTTTTTAACATCTTAGCAAAGCCCTGATTCTGCAACTAAAGTTGTAACTACAGCACGCACAGTAGTTGTTTGATTAATAAAAGCAAAAAACAAATCCAATTTATTTTATTTTTATTGGAGCAAAGCCTTATGGTGTTAAATATTAGCTATTTTGTCAAAAAAAGTTGTTTCCATTAAATAAAATAAATAATATTTTATAAAATCGTAAAGAGTTTTTTTGCTTTTTAACGAAATAATTGAACTAACTTTTTTGACCAAAACACTAAATTTTTAACACCTTGCGTGGCAACTGATAAGAAAAGTGTTAACTATTTTTCATTTATTTGAAACATGCCAAAAAAAAACTTTCCAAAAGCAAATAGCTCATGGAAAGTTTGAAAGTGTTAAATTAAGGTTCCATTTGATATGAAACCTTAAATGTTTAGATTATTATTCTACAATTACTTTGTAGTTTAATGTTTGTGTGTCGTTAGTTAAACGTAACATATAAACACCAGTTTGGTTGATAGAAATATCTTCTCTGTTAGTAATTTCTTGAGTAGAAATAACTTTTCCAGTAATATCAACAACTTGTAGAGTATAAGTACCATTAACAGTTACAGTTACATTACCGTTTGAAGGGTTAGGATAAATGTTTACATTAGTATCAATTGCATCAATACTAGCAAGCATATCTATAATTACTTCAACAATTTCTGAATTACCTGTTTCATAAACAGCTTCTACACCAGCAGTATGTACTTCTGGAGCAAGCTCTT
>JAOZTW010000977.1 GCA_029938985.1 Bacteroidales bacterium
TTGTTTGCATTATTACCTTGCCCTATCAGACAAGGCTATTGATTTCGCACCCTTGGTACTTAAATTGGCTACCACTGATATATTAAGAATTAGTTTTCGTTATCTTTTTGTATTTTGCTGTTAATAGCATCAACCATAGATTGGAAATTACTATCTCTATGTATATTAGGAGTTAATGTGTTCATATTTCTCAGCATATCAGTCATGTCATCAATAATTCTATTTATGTCAGCATATTGATTAATTTTTTCGTAAACTCGCACTTTTCCCACAGGATCTCTAAGAGTTTCTACCTTGTTTTTTAGGGCAGTTACTTTGTCGTCCCAATAATTTAGATAATCAATACGGTCTATTTCGTCATAAATATTAGCATCGCTCAAAACCACAGGAAAAATACAATCGTAAGCATCGCCATTATTTTTAATTTCCAACATTTCGTACATGCAATTCTCCGATTTCAAATATTTATCGCTAATAACAACAACAACATATTTTCCTCTTCCTATCTGTTGCATAAATTCTTTTATATTTCCCTTATAACCCAAATCTACTTTATCTCTAATAACATTAAAATCATTATCTATCAATATATTATAAATATTATCAACAGAACTTTCGCTTTCGCCTCCCCAAGCATAAGAAATATATATTTCTGCATCGTTCAACGGTTTTAAGCTTGTTTTGGTACGTAACATATTTTTTTCCGCACACTTCTCGTGAATTGAATTAATAATATCTTCGCTCTTAAAATTGATGAATTTCACATTCATTTCACTTGAATAGAAATTTCTTACATCAGACAGCAAATTTCGGTCTTTAAGTGGGGCGTGATTTAGTTTTCCTTTGTGGATATTTAATATTCTACTAATAAGTTTGAAATACCATTTTTCGTAACGAAATCCAACAAACAAAATCATTCTTGCATTTTTAATTTCTTTTCTCAAATCTTGATGCAGTTCGTATTTTCCGAAAATAGCAAATAAATAGTCAAACAAATCGTCATAAGTAAGTATTAACGAACCTTCTGATTCTATATCGCCAAACAAATTGTAAACCAATGGTTTTTCTTTGGTTGGTTTACCCAGCGACTGCGGATTTTGTTCTTTATTATAAAAATCGTAGATAAAATCTGTTTCCTTCTCCTCAAAAATTGATTTTATAATCAAATCTGGCGACAACGAAATTATCAGGTGGAATGGTATTTCTGTTATCTTTTTGTGAATTTCACTTTTTGGTAATTCTTTGTAGAATTGTTGGATATCAAAAAAAGCATATTCCTTATCTGCATAGTCTGCAAAAGAGAAAAATTCATCTTCGTTATAATACTTAAAATCGTCA
>JAOZTW010000461.1 GCA_029938985.1 Bacteroidales bacterium
TTTTTGTTCTTTTAATAATTTAATAATCTGCAAATAGCGAGCTATTTAATGACTTTTTTAAAATTTTTAAAAGGGCAAAATAAACAAGTAGATTGGGGTTACTTATTTATTCTTTTTCACTAAGTGAAAAAAAGAAAACTCTAATAGTTTATCTAATTTGAGCATTTAATTGTCGTTTGTAGTTAGACATTAATTTGTTCATAGTTTTGTTAATTGCTTTTTCGTTTAAATTTTTCTTTTCATCAAGTAAAACAAAATTTACTGCATAGGATTTTTTTCCTTCTTCAATACCTTTTCCTTTGTAAACATCAAATATTGAAACATCTTTAATTAATTTTTTGTCAGTTTTAAAAGCCAAATCTTTTATCTGCTTAAAGCTAACGTTTTCATCAATCAATAGTGCAAGGTCTCGTTTCACCTCCTGAAATTTTGATATAGTTTTAAATTGTGGGAACTTTGGTAAACTTGACAATATGGTAGTCCATTCAATATTAGCATAATATACCTCTTGTTCAATATCAAATTTATTTAATATTTTTTGGTTTACTGCACCAAAATTCAACAATGTTTTGTTTTGAGAAACATATTCTAATCCATAACTAAATATTTTGTTTTCTATTTCTTTAACTTTTATATTTTTAATATCAAAATTTAAAGTTTTTAAAATATTCTCGCTATACGATTTTAAATAATAAAAATCAGATTTTGCTTCTGGAGAGTTCCAATTAACCCTATTTTTATTACCAGTAATAAATAATGCAAGTTTATGTTTTTCAGCATATTTTTCTTTAAATTCAGATTTATTTTCATTTAAAATATAGCAAAAACCATATTCGTATAATTTAAGGTCAGTATTTTTATAATTAATATTTCTTATAATTGCCTCCAAACCACCAAATAACAAGGTTTGTCGCATAGCATCTAAATCAATACTAAGTGGATTTAAAATTCTTACTGTTTTATTTTCAGGATAAAGTTCCATACCCTTATAATACTTAGCTTTTGTTAATGAGTTTGACATAGCTTCGTTGAAACCATTTGCAGTTAATAAATTAGATATTATATTTCTCAATTTATTTTCGTCCACATCAGGCGAATACGAAAGTGTAGAGTTAACCTGAGTTGGAATAGGAATATTATTATATCCATATATTCTCAAAATTTCCTCAATCAAATCTGCCTCACGTTTTACATCTACCCTGTAAGTAGGTATTTTTAAAATCAATTTATCATCTTGTTCCTCAATTATTCCAATATCAAGAGATTGCAAAATTGTTTTAATTTTTTCTTTTTCTATTTTTATGCCAATTAGTCGTTCAACCTGCGAAAACCTGAGAGTAACTTTATCTGCTTCTATTTTTTGTGGATACACATCTTTTATATCCGAAGAAATTTCGCCTCCAGCAATTTTTTTAATCAAGTTAGCAGTTCTTTTTAACGACCAAATAGTATTGTTTGGGTCTACACCACGTTCAAAACGATATGAAGCATCGGTGTTGTAAGCGTGCCGTTTGGCAGTTTTTCTAATAAAAACAGGATTGAAATAAGCACACTCCAAAAACACAGAAGTGGTAGCCTCGGTAACTCCTGAATCAAGCCCACCAAAAACACCACCAATACACATTCCTTCTTCTGTGTTACAAATCATTAAGTCTTTATCGGATAATTTAATTTCAGACTCATCTAATGTTTTAAAGTTTGTTTCGTTATCAAGAGTTTTAACAACAACTTTATCTCCTTTAATTTTGTCGGCATCAAAAGCATGCAGAGGATGTCCCATTTCGAACAAAACATAGTTAGTAATATCAACAACATTATTAATAGGGCTTAATCCTATTGCTTGCAGTCTGTTTTGTAACCATTTTGGAGATGTTTTAACTGTTACTCCCGAAATTGTTACACCAGAATAGCGAGGACATGCTTCTTCGTTTTCAATTACAACATCAATATTTTTGTTTTTATTATCAATATTAAAATTATTAATATTTGGTTTTTTTATTTCTATATTTTCGTTGGAATGCGTTTTAAGATACGCATAAATATCTCTTGCCACACCATAATGTGAAACTCCATCAGCTCTATTTGGAGTGATATCTATTTCTATAACAGTATCTTCGTAAGCTTCAAAATATTTACTTGCTGGCATACCAATTTGCACATCTGCAGGCAATACCATTATTCCTTCGTGCAAACCACCAATTCCAATTTCGTCTTCTGCACAAATCATACCTTCGGAAACCTCTCCTCTAATCTTAGATTTTTTTATTTTAAAACTACCTCCATCATCATCATAAAGTGTTGTTCCTACGGTAGCCACAACAACTTTTTGTCCTTCGGCAACATTAGGAGCACCGCAAACAATTGGTAACAGCCTTTCTTTTCCAACATTTACTGTTGTAACACTTAAACTGTCTGCATTAGAATGTTTTACACAGGTTTTTACCTCACCAATTACAAGTCCTGCCAATCCACCTTTAATAGCTTCGTATTTTTCAACAGATGCAACTTCTAATCCTGTATTTGTCAATATTTCAGCAAGTTTGTTTGGTTCTATATCAATATTTATATATTCTTTTAACCATTTGTATGATATTTTCATTTTTTCTATTTTAAGATTATTCATTATTTATTTTTTGCAAAAATATAAAAACACTTTAAAAAAAGTAGTATTTTTTATTTTTTTTTAAAAAAAACATAAAAAAATTTGTTGGTTAATATTTTAATTCTACCTTTGCAACCGCAAAAGAGAACAAATACTGATTCAATAGCTCAGCTGGTAGAGCATTTGCCTTTTAAGCAAAGGGTCCTGGGTTCGAATCCCAGTTGAATCACTCTAAGCACAAAGCTTTTACAGAAATGTAAAGGCTTTTTTTATTTGAGCGGTGTAAACATGGTGTAAACAATTTTTCTTTTTTATTTTGTGAATTTTTGATAAAGTTTTCAAAAAGTTTTATTAATGTATATTTGTTGAAACCATGCTTTATTTGAGCAATATTCAATCTATAGAACTGATATAAACACAAATAAGTATAATATTTGGTGATTTTTACCTGAATTTTATTTTATCTTTGCAATTATATTTTGAAAAAAAATCAAATAGAAAATTTATCAAAATTTAATACTGTTAATAAATTTAATCTTAAAGAATTGATTGAGAAAATAAATTTTGAACCATATAATTTTTTAAATTTGTTAGGAGATTACTAAAATATTTTTTATAAGTTTTGTTATTATTTTCAAAAAATGATTATTCGTAAACACAGTTTTGGGTAAATATATATGAGAAAGGAATTATAAACACAAAAAACAAATGGACAACTTGAATATAGAACTTTATGAAACAAATCAGAAATGGAACTATACAATTTATCCTAAAAGAATGTGAAATTATTTTTGAGTAACGCCTAAACGTTTTATAATTCTATACAAAATTAAAAAAACTACAATAATATTTTATTCTTGCTACATGAAAAAATATAACATTTAGGTTTAATTAACAACGCTATGCTCATGACTAATTATTAAAAGGATTAATTGTAATTGAGAATACAACCACTCTTCTATTTGCATCATTTTTTACATATTTTTTGTTTGTATTTGGATAATTCTCTCCCTCTCCAATACTTGATATTTCTAATTTTGCACTTGGATTAACTTCTTTTAAACATTCTTCAATTATTTTTGAGGTTGCTTCTGCTCGAAGTCTTGATAATAATTTGTTAATAAATTATTCATTCTCAATAGTTTTAGTAGTATCTGCGTTGTTGTAAGGAAGATACGGTAAACTTTCTCCTGTAACTTTTAAAATTTTATTTGCTAACTTAATTTTGCATGGCATCCCATTGCCTAGAAAACGAATTATGCAAGTAGCTGATAACTAAATTTGTTCGACTTTACGTGGGTAGCCCAATTTTCTTTTTATAAGATGCGAGATAATTTTTAACAACATATTTCTCAAAAGCATCTTTTATGTCCCAAATACTTATGTTTTCCCTTATTAAGGCAGAGAAATCAAAAAAATAAATGTTTTGAGTGTGATTTTCATAAATATGTTCGGCAGATTGCCACAACAAAGTAGTTTTTCCTGTGCTTCGCAAGCCAGCATAACCCAATGCTCTAATTCCATTACCTGTAGTAAAATAGGTATCAACAGTTTCTTTTATGTCATCAAAACTTCACGAGGATATAATTTTGTTTGCAAAAAAGTATGTTGCAAATTATCTTTTATTCGCTCTTTTGTTAGTTTTGAATTTTGTAATATTTGTTGAAGTACGGTCATTTTGTTTAGATAATATTATTTTTTATCTGTTCTTTTACCAAATAGTGCAATACAATAACTGACTTGTTTAGAAGAAGTTATCATTGTTTCTATTTGTATTTTTGTAACTTTATTCCGAAAATTGTGTAATAAATGCTTTTTTTTAATCAAGATTAAGTTTTTTCATTTTACTTAAATTTTGTTTGTCATGCCACCATTCGGTTAGTTTACCATAAAACACTGTTTTGAAATTTTGAATATTAAATTCAATGGCTCTTATAGACAATTGAGGTCTTATTTATTTTTGCACCAGCGGTGCAATATATTGATAGAAATATATAATTTTTATTAAATGCACCCTATCGGGGTGCAATAAAAACCACGTCTTTTTTACTCGCAAATTATAGCACGCTGCTGGGGTGCAATATCTATATTATCAATTAATTCTATCGTTGTTTTGTACCGC
>JAOZTW010000462.1 GCA_029938985.1 Bacteroidales bacterium
TGCGAGAAGTTAATGGTACAATAAAAAAAGGAGAAGCAAAAATAAGATTAGAAAATAGTTATAACGCATCGACTGGAGGAATAGGAATAGACGAAAAACCAGTTCTTAAAACATGGGAGTTGAGTAATAATGGAACTGATTTTATGCTTAATTATGGTAATAGTGAAGAAAATAACTATGAAATACTTCCCCTATTTAGCTTTACGCAAGAAGAAAATTCACCTGTATTTAGTTTTAAGGGGACTGACAATAGTTGGGGTATTTTATACAACAATTCTAAAAGTGGTAAAATAAGTAATTTAGAATTTTTTATTGAAAATAAAGGTATAAAAACCAATTTAATTAATTTTAACAGCAATGGAGATATTGCAACAATAGGAAAAATTAGATTAGAAGGTACTTATGAAGATGGAACTATAAGTGATACTATAATTAATGACAAATTAATAAAACCAGTAAACTGGGATATAAGATTAAACGAAAACAAATTACAGTTTGATTATAAAGAAGACCAAAATAAAATATCTTTTACAGAAACAGGAAAAGTTATAGCGAATAGTTTTGGAAACACTAATAATACTTTTTATGTAGATGCAGATGGAAACCTGACTGTTAAGAACTTAACCGCAGACAATTTTAAAAGTACGTGGCAACCAAATGGTAGCGACATTTATTATGTTGGAGGAAATGTAGGGATTGGAACAACAGAACCACAAGCTTCTTTACATATTAATGAAATAATAGGAGAACCAAATACTTTTGAACAAGCAACTATTAGATTACAACACACAGTAGATAATTCAGTATTAGGACAGTATAATGCGATTTGGAATGTCTCATTAAATCCAGATGGCACAGAGCTATCTTTTAAAAGCTCTTATTTTGGTAGCGAATATGAACCTTTGCGGTTAAGTGGAAATAATGTCTCCACAAGTGGAAATATAACTGCACATGGAAACATTACCACATATGGAGATATTTTTACAAATCAAATAAAATCAAATAATACAAATAACATTGCTATATATTCTCAAAATAATTATCAGAACGGAGCTTATATTAAATTAAATGGAAGTAGTGCTACACATAAACCTGGCTCAATTTCTACTGTAATTGGAGTAAATGGTGTTTTTGAAGTTTTTAAATATGAAAACGACAACGGTACAGATAAGTGGCATTCACGATTAAAGGTTACATCGGCAGGTAATGTAATTATTCAAAAAAGCTTACAAATAAAAGAAGAGATTTTTGTTGATGCAAACTATCCGTTACCAGACTACGTATTTGATGAAGACTATAATTTAATGCCTATACCTCAATTAGAAACATATATTATAGATAATCATCATTTACCAAATGTACCATCAGCCTCAGAGGTAGAACAAGACGGACTTAAACTTGTTAAAATGAATATTGTTTTGCTCGAAAAAGTAGAAGAACTTACTTTATATATTATAGAACTCAACAAACGTATTGAACAACTTGAAAACCAAAAATAAATAACCTTTTAAAACTAAATAACTATGAAACGTTTTTTTTATGTATTAATAATTTTTGCAGTTGTATTTATGTTTGCAACTATCCACTCATGTAATCTATTATACAAACCACCTACTACTTTAGATACCTTATTTTGTTCTATAAATAATTTTGACGCAGAATTGTTAAAAACAAATAGAATTATTGAATATGCAGAATTACAAACAGATACATTACAAAATAGTAAAATAAAATACGATAGCCTTGTGTTACAATTGTCGGCTTGGGATACACGAACTTGTTATAATAATAATAGAAAAAACAGTTTGTTTATTCAAACTACATTTGCAGCTTATCCACAACCTTATCGTTTTTCTAATAAAAAAATAAAATCTATTACTATTACATGTGATAAAGATTATAATGAAAATTATAAAGCAAATACAAGTTTAAATGATATTTTTTTAATTCAATATAGAAGTGAAACACCCTCTCTTAATCATTGTAAAGAAAATTGTTGGGATAGATTTGAATTAGAACGTATTAAATGGAAAGAGTTTTATGACTTAAATACTTTTCTTTACGAAGCAATTAATGAAGTTTTTGAACTTAATTTTGTCATAAAAGAAGAATTTAAACCAGATACTATTATTCAAGACTGCATTTTTACTATTACTTATGAAAACACAGCTGGAACAATAATTGAAAAAGAATTTAATCCTATTTCTATTTATAACAATTATTTTAATCTATTATCATATCAAAATATCGAATTAGAATATAATTCAGCATCTTTAAGTTGTAATATGATGCTTAATAGCAATGGTTCTATTTATACAGCTAATCATACACCTGTTTTAGATTTAGATATGGCTCTATTGTGGCAGTCTTCTTATAATAATTGTTTGTTATCTCCAGATAATAACTTAATTGCTACAATATTTGATTATAACAACTTATCATATAACTTAGAAGATAAAAATAGTACAAAAATAGAACGACTAACAAATATTTCATCATTAAAAGATGTTAGTATTGACTTTTTAAACAATTTAATAATAAATGAATCTACTGTAAATACAGAGGGAGGTATAGATAATGTTATTGA
The DNA here is from genome assembly GCA_029938985.1 of Bacteroidales bacterium. Taxonomy (GTDB): domain Bacteria; phylum Bacteroidota; class Bacteroidia; order Bacteroidales; family JAOZQN01; genus JAOZQN01. Next base: position 2,588 of record JAOZTW010000462.1, read on the forward strand.
GGGTGATTTTATTGCTTTTGAAACACAAGAAGGCAAAAAAGGGGTAATTGAAATTAAAGAAATTTATAAAATACAAAAATTTCTAACTCTTGATATGAAAGTATTAGAATACATTGAGAAAAAATAATTTATTAACTGTAATTTATTAAACACAAAATAGGATGAAACAAATATTTTTTATCATAATAATAATTTTTATTAAACTCACTTTGTATGCAAATATATCGCCTATAGATAGCATTGAGGCAAAAACTATTGCAACCAACTATTTTGAGTATGTTGTTCAAAACAAAGGAGTAAAAGTTTTAAATATTTATGAAAATTATTACAACAACACATTAACATATTATGCAATTAGTTTTAATGCAGGTGGGCATGTTATTGTGTCTGCAGATAATGCAACAGTGCCAATACTTTCATTTTCTTTAACTAATACATATAAGCCCAATAGCGAGAACCCTACATATATAAACTGGATGAACAATTATTCTAAACAAATTATATATGCCAAGCAAGCAAAACTTTCTAACAAAAAAACTCTACCAAAATGGGACAGCATCAAAGCAGGAAAATTTAATAAAAAAAACAAAGAAGTCTTAGAACCCTTAATACAAGCACAATACGGACAAGATGGAGTTAATGATTGTTCTCCCGCATGTGAAGGGTATAATAAATATGTACCTAAAACAAATGAAAATTGTGGCTGTCAGGAAAACTGTACGGGTTCGCTTATTTTTAATTATAATTGTTTAACTGGTTGTATGGGAACAGCAATGGCACAAGTTATAGATTACTGGGAGTTTGTGGATATAAATGGCTATAATATATACGATTGGGCTAATATGGCAGATATTTTGCATAGAAACAGTAGCCTAAAAGAAATATTTGCAATAGCACATTTGAGTGCAGATGTTGGATATTTTGCAGATATGGGATACTGCACTTGGTATAACAATCTGGTAGAAGGTGATTGTATGTCATTTGCCTTTCCGACAGAAGCAAGAAAAGGATTTAGAACAATGGGATATAGCAAAGCAGATGTAAAAAGGAGAGGAAATGTTACTAATGTATTTCGTTGGAAAAAATTAATAAAAGATGAATTAGATTTAAACAGACCTGTTGTATATTCAGCTTTGGATTTGCTTAATGGCAATGATGATTTACAATCAGGACACACATTTATAATAGATGGTTATGATAACGATGATATGTTTCATGTAAACTGGGGATGGTCAGGAAATAATGATGATTGGTTTACCATAAATGAATTAGCTCCAGGTGACGATCATTATAATAGATTTGAAAGAATAATAACAGATGTATATCCAGACCCAGATAGTGAAGTAAGCTGTTCACAGGAAATAGATTTAGGCAACTTTTATGAAAACGGTGGATTAGACGAGGATGATTTTCCTTGGAAAGCAATACCAATAGGAGCTACCCTACTAAGTGCAAACAACACACAACCAGAAGAACAAAGAACAATATATAGTGGAGAAGAGGTGAAATATATTGCTTATAACCAAATAGTTCTTCGTCAAGGTTTTCATGTAGAGCAAGGAGCAAAATTTCATGCCTATTTAACAAGCTGTCCAGAACAAAAAACTAATAAAAATACTAATAAAAAAACAATAAGTTCAAACTATGTTAATCAAACGGAACTAAATATTAGCCCCAATCCGTTTACTAACTCTATATCTATTGCTTATAAATTATTAGAAGATTCGCATTGTAGCATACAAATTTACGACCTCTTTGGTGGTTTACAAAAAACAATAGTAAACCAGACACAAGAAGCAGGTTTGCACAATGCTTCTTTAAGTTTATCTGAACTTCCTAATGGCATTTATTTATGTGTACTAAAAAGTAATAGCGGTGTGGTTACACAAAAAATAATAAAAGTTGATTAAAAGACTCCCCTCAATGGTGCGAGTTTGTAGCTCGTATCCAAACAAATAAACAACAACAAAACTTTGGCAAAGTTAACAACGCTTGCGTCAACAAGATGGGCTATTACAACGAGTTGGATACGAGCTACAAGCTCGCACCAGTAGCCTAACTCTACAAATAATACAACTTATTTTATATAATTTTATTCCAAAATATCAATTTTGGAGTATAGCATTAATA